>PMFY01000153.1 GCA_003157945.1 Acidimicrobiaceae bacterium
CCTGGTTGTACTTGTAGGAGTAACCCAGGTCGAAGTGCAGCACGATGCCCTTCACGTACTGCCAGAACTGGTCCCAGATGGGCAGGTCCAGGCCGTTCCTCCGGTTGAACTGCACGATGGCGGTCGGGGTCGCCTTGACGCCCAGGACGGCGCGGGCCTCGCCGCCCGGGATGAAGTGCGCCAACAGGAACGTCAGCAGGATGACACCGAGGATGACGATGACGGCCTGTCCCAGTCGTCGGATGATGTAGCCGGTCATCGTTCCTCGGTCAGTCGGGCCGGGCGTCGGGTCGTGCCCGATGNNGGACCCCCGGGCCGGATCGTGGTCCGGCGCCGGGGGCCCCCGCCTGCATCAGCGCTGCATCGTGGTGGTGGGCACCGCACGCCCGCGGTCGCCAGCTACCCGTTGAAGCGCCAGTTCTCGGGGTAGATGTTCTGCAGCGGACTCTGCGGCAGCACGCCGTTCAGGCCCTTCGCCACCTCGGTCAGCTGGGTGACCGTGTTCGGCTGGAAGANNAGGATGTTGGCGTCGTTGGTCGCGTCCGTGTAGCTGCCGGCGTTCGAGTTCGCACCCGTCTGGAAGATCGACTCACCGGTCGGGTAGAAGTCCGGGGCGAAGATCCACCCGGCGCCCCAGTTGCCCATCTCCCACGAGCAGCCCGAGCCGGAGCACGGTACGGCGTTGCCGATGATGGTGTTGAACGACTGCTGCTGCAGGTTGACCGTGATGCCCGCCGAGGCCCACGAGGACTTTTCGGCGTTCATCAGCTGGGTGAGGCTGTCGTTGCCGCTGGCGTAGGGCAGGTCGAAGTCGAGCTTCGCCCCGGCCGGGATGCCGGCGCCGCACTGGTTGGCCCCGCTGCCCGGCGACGCACAGGTGCTGGTACCGCCGGCCACGACCGTCCAGCCGTGGTCCTTGAGCAGCGAGACCGCCTTCGACGGATTGTACGGGTACGGGTTGTCCGAGACCTCCGACGACACGAACGAGTTCGCCGGGGTGCTCGGGACGGGACCGTAGGTCCCGACGCCGTAGCCCTTGTTGATCTTCTGGTTGTACAGGGGCTGGTCGACCAGCAGCTGCACCGCCTGGCGGACGTAGAGCTGCTTGAAGATCGCCCCGGCGGCCCCGTTGTCACCTGTCGAGTTGAAGTTCTCCGGGAAGTAGTTGATGGCCCAGCTGTAGAGCGGGTCCATCGTGTAGTTGCCGGCGAGTCGCGGGTTGTTCGGTCCGGCCTTCAGGGGATTCGAGGTCGCCGTGGTGACGTCGGTGAGCGGCAGATAGCCGACGTCGAGCTTGCCGTTCACCAGGGAGTTGAACTCGGCGGACTCCGCCGTGAACGGCACCTCCTGGAACTGCTTGATGGTCGCCTTCGTCGGGCCCGAGTAGGTCGGGTTCGGCACCATCGTCACGTTGCCGCTGGCGTCGAACTTCGTCAGGCGGAACGGTCCGTCCACCACCTGCCACAGCGGGTTGGTGGCGTAGGTGGACAACGAGTTGTTGGCCGCCTTCGGATTGGCCGGGTCGTAGCCCGCCTGCTTCGACAGGAAGGTGTAGACGGCCGTGCATGCCGCGTCGGCCGTGCCGTAGGCGGCGGTCGCGCAGCCACCGGAGTTCGGGGCCGCGCCGGTCGACGTGATGTCCCACGCATTGGGCATCGGCGAGATCTGCGACAGCTCGTTGTAGGTGAACCAGTANNGTACGTGTTGACCGGTGCGGTCAGCGTCATGGTCAGCTGGGACGGGCTGTTGACCGTGATGCTCTGGATGTCATCCGGCAGGGCGCCCGGCGAGTAGCCGGCCCAGTTCGACTTCTGGGCGTGGAGCATGTTCATCCAGAACATGACGTCCTGCGAGGTCACCGACTCGCCGTTCGACCACTTGTAGTTCTTCAGGTTGATCGTGACCGACTGGTCGTTCGCCGAGTACGTCGGCGTCTGGGCGAGCGAGAGGGAGGGATTGAGGTTCGGCGTGGTGCCCTGGCCGAACCACAGCAGCGGCCGGTACATCAGGAACTGGAACTGCTCCGTGTTGTAGACGCTGAAGAACTGGAACCCCATGAACGGGAAGATGTAATTGGGCTGCGACCCGGACAATTCCGCCCAGGTGGCGGTGGTCTGTCCGGACGTGGCCGGGGCGGTACCGCTCGACCCGGAGCTGCACCCGGCGGCGATCACCCCGCTGGCGAGTACGACCACCAACGCCGCTGCCCGGAAGCCTCCCTTGACTCTCCCCAGTGCCCTCATTCGTCACCTGCTTCTCTCGGGCAGCCGTCCTCACCGTCTTGTAACGGACCGTTCAGCTGCGCGTAACCTGTTGGCGGAGCAGGCTAAACCACCTTGACCAGCAACTCAAGGACACCCGATTCGCTACCTCGGATCGCAAATCGGATCCCCGAGGTCCTTCCGTTCCGGGATCCACCCACCGCCTCCCCGACGGAACGGTTCCCTTTCCTCTCCTCCGGCGCGATGATGGCGCGACGACCCCGTCAGGCGGTCGCTCCAGGGTCCGCGCACCGCCGCCGGCCCGGAAGGGGAGGGAACATGCTCGTCTCCGCGATCCTCGAGGCCAAGGGGGACTCCGTGGCCACCATCCACCGGACGGCGACGCTCGGTGACGCCGTCGCCGAGCTGGTCCGCCACCGGGTCGGCGCCCTGGTGGTCTCACCGGGTGACGGCACGATCGAGGGGATCCTGTCCGAACGCGACGTGGTCCGCTGCCTCAGCGAACTGCGCGGCGACGTCCTCGCCCAGTCCGTCCACTCCGTCATGTCGTCGCGGGTCCACCTCTGCTCTCCCGAAGCCAGCGTCGACGCCGTCATGACCCTGATGACCGAGGAGCGGATCCGCCACGTGCCCGTCGTGGTCGACGGCCGGCTGTGCGGCATCATCAGCATCGGTGACGTGGTCAAGAGCCGGATCGGCGAGCTCGAGAAGGACCGCGATGAGCTGATGGAGTACATCACCGCCCGGTAAGACGGTCGTCACGACCACCGGGGCGCCGACCGGATCGCTAGCATCCGGCCATGCCCACCGAGTCCCGCGAGTTCGACATCGTCCTCCTCGGGGCCACGGGATTCACCGGAGGCCTCATCGCCGACTACCTGGCGGCGCACTCCACCACGGCGGTGACCGTGGCGCTGGCCGGCCGCAACCCGGCCAAACTCGACGCCGTGCGGGCGCGCACCGGGGCCGACCTCGCGGTGGTGACCGTCGACGCCACCGACGGCCGGGCGCTGCGGGACCTCACGTCCCGATGCCGGGTGCTCATCACCACCGTCGGCCCCTACCTGGTGCACGGTGAAGAGGTGGTGGCCGCCTGCGCGGACACCGGCACGGACTACCTCGACCTGACCGGCGAGCCCGAGTTCGCCGACCTCACCTACCTGTTGCACCACGCCCGGGCCGAGGCCACCGGGGCCCGCCTCCTCCACGCCTGCGGGTTCGATTCCGTCCCCCACGACCTCGGCGCCCAGTTCACCGTNNGGCGCGAGGCCCGCACGACCCACGACATCCGCCGTCAGGTCGAGTCGGAGCCCGAGGGTCGGACCGTCACCGTCGCCACCGGACGCGTCGGCCACGACGCCTCGACGGGGTGGTGGGTGATCCCCCTGCCCACCATCGACCCGCTCGTCGTCGCCCAATCGGCCCGTCAGCTCCCCCGCTACGGGCCGCACTTCACGTACTCGCACTTCCTGGCCGCCGACGGTCCCCTCGTCACCGCGGCGACGCTCGGCGGCATCG
>PMFY01000221.1:0-165 GCA_003157945.1 Acidimicrobiaceae bacterium
TCTGGCGCTTGAGGTCGTCGGCCAGGGCGCCGACGCGGGCCACCTCGCGCCGGAGGGAGGTGATGGCCACCAGCAGGCCCACCACGGCGAGCAGGCAGGCGAGGGAGGCCACCAGGACGGCGATCTGACCGGAGCTCATGATCGACTCAGTGTAGAGGGCGCCAC
>PMFY01000221.1:212-3176 GCA_003157945.1 Acidimicrobiaceae bacterium
CCACCAGCCAGTAGCCGTGACCCGTGAGGTCGACGGCCATGCCGACCACGGGCCGGTTCAGCACCAGGTTCCCGGCCGAGCCGTGGAATCCGGCGTCGCCGTAGGCGAAGATGCCGCCGTCGGTGGCGACCAGCCAGTAGCCGCCGCCGTCGGGGGTGGCGGCCATGCCGACCACGGGCCGGTTGAGCACCAGGCCGCCGGCCGAGCCGTGGAAGGCGGCGTCGCCGTAGGCGAACACCCCGCCGTCGGAGGCGACCAGCCAGTATCCCTGCCCGTCGGGCGTGGCGGCCATGCCCACCACCGGGTGGGCCAGGCCGATGCCGCCGGCGTCGCCGGCCCACCGGGCGCTGCCGAAGGCCAGGACCGTGCCGTCCGCCCCCACCATCCAGTACCCCGTGTCGCCGGGGGCCATGGCCGTCCCCACTGCGGGGCCGGACGGGAAGCGGCCGCTGCCCGAGCCGAAGAAGCCGGCCGCCCCGTAGGTGAAGGCACCGCCGTCCGATGCGGCCAGCAGGTAGCCCGGGAGTGCGTAGTCGTAGGCCGCCCCGGGCGTCGCCGGGCTGGTGCCGGCCGTGGGCACGGTGACGTGCACCGTGACGGTGCCCCCGGCCGACGGACCGCGCGGCACCACGGCGGTCACGGTGGTCGGGGAGGTGATCTGGAACGTGGTCGCCACCGAGCCGAACGTCACGGTGGTGGCACCGGTGAACCCGCTCCCCTCCAGCGTGACGCGCCCGCCGCCACCGGTCGGACCCTTCGCCGGGGTCAGGGAGGTGACGAGGGGCGACGTGAAGGTGAACCGGGAACCGGGAACCACCGGGCTGGTGCCGGCCGCCGTGCCGCTGGTGGTGACGGTCACACCGACGGTCCCTCCGAACACGACGTCCGGGGTCACCACGGTCACCGAGGTCGGCGTGGAGGCCAGGACGTGGGCGGCGGTGCTGCCGAAGTCGACGACCGGGGTGCCGGTGCCGAAGCCCGACCCGGTGAGGGTCACCGTGGTGCCGCCCACCGCCGGGCCCGACGTGGGACCGAGCGAGGTGACGGTCGGACAGCCGGCGGCCGAGCCCGAGAGGAGGCCGAGGAGGGCTGCGGCACGGGGACTCCCCCAACCCGAGGCGAGGTCGTAGCCGGCCCGTGCCGTGTAGGCCGATCCCCCGAACAGCGCGTTGGTCCCCGTGGTCACGTCGTTGAACGAGGACGCCGCCCCCGGGCCGTACAGGGCGGCACCGAGCTGCCCGGCGGGGCTGGCGCAGCCCTGGTCCGTGACGGCCACCAGCGCCGCCCACAGGGGTGACGCCTGGCTCGTCCCGCCGAAGATCCACCAGGTGCCCGACCAGAAGACGTAGTCGCCGTGGGCCGGGTCGGCCGACGCCGACACGTCGGGGACCGCACGGCACTGCGTGGTGTGGGCGGCACCGCAGGTGTAGCTGGTGTCGGGCGACCGGGCGGCCGCCACCTGCTGGTACGCCGGCGCCACGAAGTCGGTGGAATTGCCGCCGCCGCCACCGGACGGCGGCTCGCTGCCGGGGTCGTCCCACACGGTCTCGGTCGGCGCCCCCGGGGTGGCGGCGGTCAGGGACGTTCCGCCCACACCGGTCACGTTGGGCTGGTCGGCCGGGTCGTCGACGGCCAGCGTCGTGTCCGGACGGGTGTGCGTCCAGCAGTCGCTCGAGCCGGTGTCGCCCGACGCCGCCAGGATCGACTGGCCCTGGGCCGCCGCCTGGGCGAACAGGGTGGTCTCGAGCGACCGGTCAGCCGGGTCCATCAGGGCCTCGCACTCGCCCCAGCTCGTCGAGAGGACCTTGGCCACGTCCTGGTCGACCATGGCCCGGTAGGTGTCGATGGGCCCGGTGCCGTTGTCGTTCGGTCCCGAGTAGACGCGGATCGCCACACCCGGAGCGAGCCCGGCGATGACCTCGATGTCGAGCGTCGCCTCGTCCCCCGGCCCGTCGGTGGCGCCGCCGTCGACGGGGACGGTGGTGACGGGGACGCCCGTGCCGTAGCACTCCTGGTACGCCGCGATGTCCGAGGCCGCGAACGGCTCGAGCTCGAAGACGCCGACCGTCTGGCCGGCGCCCACGCGGCCGGCGGCGTACAACGACGACAGCCCGTACGTCTGGGCCAACGCGGTGGCCGTCCATCCCGCCGGGTAGCCGCTGATGGCGGCGCACGGCTGCGGTCCGACCTGGCCCCCGGGCGACCGCGGCGATCCGCCGGGTGTCGGGGCCAGGGGCGCATCGCCGACGATCTGGGGGGTCGCCGTCGACTGGTCGCCGAGGCCGACCACACCGGTCACCCGGGCGGCCAGAGCCGCCGGGACGAGAGGGTCCCGGGTGGCGATCCGGGCGGTCCGCCCCGAGGCCAGCCGCGCCTGTACCAGCGGGACGGCGAAGGCCGACTCCACCTGGGCGGTCGTACCGGACACGGGGACGACCAGGCCGTCCTCCGAGGTGTCCCCCACCGTCAGCCCGGTGCCGGCCAGCCACTGACGGACGGCGACGAGCGTGTCGGGGGTCGGTCCGAAGGTCGAGGCGAACATCCCGGCGCCCAGGTAGCGGTGGTACCGGGGGCTGGTGGGGGTCGAGACGGCGGCGACGAAGGCGTCGAGGGCGGACGGGTCGCGCGGACGGAGCCCGACGTCGACGGTCAGACGGGCGGACCCGTCGGCGGGGCCGAGCACGGTGGACCCCGCCGGCACGGTCACCACGGTGCCGGCCAGCCGCACCATCGGCACCGGGGCCGCGCCGGCGTCGACCGCCGGCGTCAGCGCCGTCCCGACGGCGAGGAGCGCGGCCCCGGCCACCAGGACGCGCGGGACGGGCCCTGACGGGCGATGCCGGGTCCTGCTCACCCCCGCAGTCTCTCCCAGGCGCGCCCGGTGGTGGACGCGGGCCCCGTCACGCGCCGTCGGACGGCGGGGGCGGCGGGGCCGGGTCGGACGGCGGGGGCGGCGGGGCCGGG
>PMFY01000240.1 GCA_003157945.1 Acidimicrobiaceae bacterium
GAGTGCACCCCGGCCGGGCTCACGACCATCGTCGAGGAGCTGGTGGGCGACCGCGGGCGCCTGGAGGCCATGGGCCGGGCGGCGCACGGCCTCGCCCGTCCGGACGCCGCGGCGGCCGGGGCCGACGTGGTGATGGCCAACGCACGATCCGGGGGACCGGGGTGACGGGCGGGGGCGACGGGACGCCGACCGGACCGGCACCGGTCACGGGGGTCGGTGACCCCACCGTGGCCGCCCACATCCACATCGTCGGCGTCGGCGGTGCCGGCATGAGCGCCATCGCCACGGTGCTCCACGCCATGGGGCACCGGGTGTCGGGGAGCGACCTGCGGGAGTCGGGGGTGACCGAGCGGCTGCGCGCCCTGGGCGTCGAGGTGGCCATCGGGCACGATGCCGCCCACGTGGGCGACGCCGACCTGCTGACCCGGTCCACCGCCGTCGGTCCGGACAACCCCGAGGTGGTCGAGGCGCAGCGGCGGGGCCTGCCCGTGCTGTCCCGGGCCGAGACCCTGGCCGGGATCGCCGCCCGGAGACGGTGCATCGCCGTCGCCGGCACCCACGGCAAGACCACCACGGCCTCGATGCTGGCCCTGATCCTGGTCGAGGCCGGTCTGCGCCCGTCGTTCCTGATCGGCGGTGAGGTCAACGAGATCGGCACCAACGCCGCCTGGGACACCGGAGCGTGGATCGTGGTGGAGGCCGACGAGAGCGACGGCACCTTCCTCCACCTGGTGCCCGACATCGCCGTCGTCACCAACATCGAGGCCGACCACCTCGACCACTACGGGTCCTTCGACGCCGTGCGGAGGGCCTTCGCGGCGTTCCTCGGGTCGGCCCGGCACCGGGTGGTCGGCAGCGACGACGCCGAGGCCCACGCCATCGGCCTGGCGGTCGGCGCCGACCTCGTCGGCCTCGGCGACGACGCCACGCACACCATCACGTCGGTGGTGACGGGCCGGAGCTCGGTGGACTTCGACCTGACCGGGCCCGACGGCGCGCTGGTGGCCCACCTGGCGGTGGCCGTTCCCGGTCTCCACAACGCCAAGAACGCGGCCGTGGCCACGGTCGCCGCCCTCGGGGCCGGCGCCTCGGGGGTGGCCGCGACCCGGGCGCTGGCCCGCTTCGGGGGCGTGGCCCGTCGGTTCGAGTTCCGGGGCGAGCTCGACGGCGTGACCTACGTGGACGACTACGCCCACCTGCCCACCGAGGTCCGCGCCGCGCTGGCCGCGGCCCGGAACGGTGACTGGGGACGGGTGGTGGCCGTGTTCCAGCCCCACCGGTACTCGCGGACCGCCGACGTGGGGTCGGCGTTCGGCCCGGCCTTCGACGACGCCGACGTGGTGGTCCTCACCGACGTCTACGGCGCCGGCGAGGCGCCTGTCCCCGGCGTGTCCGGTCGCCTCGTGGCCGATGCCGTGCGACGGGCCCGGCCCGACGTCGAGCTCCACTACGTGCCGGGACGGACCGAGCTGGTGGGTGCCGTGGCCGACCTGCTGCGTCCCGGCGACCTGTGCCTGACCCTCGGGGCCGGCGACCTCACCTCCCTCCCGGACGAGGTCATCGCCCACCTGTCGGACGCCCGGCCGGACGTCGGGACCCCGTGAGCCGGGCCGACGACCTGGAGGCCCTGACCGCCCGGCTGGGACCGGCGGCGCACCGTGACGCCGCCCTGGGGAGCCGCACCACCTACCGGGTCGGGGGCCGGGCCGCGCTGGGCGTGGAGGTCGCCGACGAGAACGCGCTCCTCGACGTGGCCCGGGCGCTCCGGGGACTGGACGTACCGGTCCTGGTGATGGGCAACGGCTCGAACCTGCTGGTGGCCGATGCCGGGTTCGCCGGCCTGGTGGTGACCCTGGGCACCGGGTTCGAGACGCTCGGGATCACGGCGAACGAGGTGCGCGCCGGTGGGGCCCTCGCCCTGCCCACGCTGGCCCGCCGGACGGCGGCCGCCGGCCTCACCGGGCTCGAATGGGCGGTGGGGGTGCCCGGGACCGTCGGCGGGGCCGTGCGCATGAACGCCGGCGGCCACGGGTCCGACACGGTGGCGACCCTGGTCTCCTACCGGGTGGTGGACCTGGTGGGCGCCGGGGTCACCGACCACCCGGCGAGCGATCTCGGCGCCACCTACCGTCACACCACCGTCGCCGCCACCGACGTCGTGGTGTCGGCCACCCACCGGCTCGAGCCGGGCGACCCGGTCGCGGGCCGGGCCGCCATCGACGAGATCGTGCGATGGCGTCGGGCGAACCAGCCCGGCGGCGCCAATGCCGGCTCGGTGTTCACCAACCCGGACGACGACTCCGCGGGCCGGCTCATCGACCACTGCGGCCTGAAAGGCCTGCGTATCGGTACCGCCGAGGTGTCGCCCAAGCACGCCAACTTCATCCAGGCCGACCGGGGCGGTTCGGCCGACGACGTGCGCCGCGTGATGGACCGGGTGCGGGAGGCGGTGGCGGCCGAGACCGGCGTCGAGCTCACCAGCGAGGTGCGGATGGTCGGGTTCGACGACTGGGTGGAGGGAGTCGGGCCTGGCGGCGGGTCAGGGAGCGGACCCGGGGACGGGTCCGGGGCGGGGTCGGGGCCTGGCGGCGGGTCAGGGAGCGGACCCGGGGACGGGTCCGGGGCGGGGTCGGGG
>PMFY01000147.1:0-4228 GCA_003157945.1 Acidimicrobiaceae bacterium
TGGACGCCTTCGACAAGCGGGTGGCCTTCGACAGCCTGCGCCGGCCGTTCGACCCGGACGCGCCGCTGTTCATCGACTACGCCGAGCACGTCGCCCACTACGAGGGGACCGACCGTGCCCCCGTCGTGGCGGACCGCTGAGCCGGCCGTGGGCACCGGGGGAGGGCTAGCGTGAGCCTGGTGACCGACGTTGACGACGAGTCCCGGGAGGCCGCCGGACCCCGGTTGGACGTCCCCGAGGAGCCCGAGGAGCTGCGGGTCGGCCTGCGCGACGAGCTGCTGGCCGGGGGGGACTGGCGCAAGGGGTTCTCCGACGACATCTGCATCGGCGTGTGGCTGTGGGCCCGCTGGCAGCCGGCCCTCGAACCGGCCGGATGCAGTCGTGAGGACTTCGTGACCATCGTGATGTCGACGCGTCGCGAGCTGTGGCTCTGGCTGCTCGGCGACCGCCGGTGGGAGCAGTACGTGACCGGTCTCGCCGGTCGGGTCGTGCGCCGCCTCCCGGCCGTCGCCACGTCGTGAACCGTCGGCCGCCCGCCGCGGCCGTGCCGTCGAGGAGGAACCGATGCCCAACGTGACCGTCCCCGACGGGGCCGACCCCCTCGTCCATGTCTGGACCACCCTGGCCCCGAGGCTGACGTCCGCCGCCGGCGGCTACTCGTCGGCCGTCTACGAGCACTCGAGCCTCTCGCTGCGGGAGTTCGAGGCGGCCCGGATCACCATGGCCCGCATCAACGACTGCGCGCTCTGCCTGGACTGGCGTACGGCCCGTGACGTGCCGTCGCGTGGGGCCGACCCCGACGAGGTGCCGGAGTCGTTCTACGCCGCCGTCGGCGCCGACGACGGCGCGCTGACCGAGCGCGAGCGACTGGCCGCCGAATTCGCCCGGCGCTACGCCGTCGACCACCGGAGCATGGACGCGGCCTTCTGGGCCCGGTGCCACGACGCCTACACCGACGACGAGCTCGTCGACCTGGCGCTGTGCGTCGGATCGTGGCTGGCGCTCGGCCGCTTCAACCAGGTGTTCGACATCGACGGTGCCTGCCGGGTCCCGGCCGTCCACGGCGCGTCGGCCACGCCGGGCTGAGGGGGCTGCGGTGGAGAAGGTGATCGCCCTGGTCTGGGGCCCGGGGGACGCCGAGTCGGGAGACGCCCTGCGCCAGCAGCTGATCGAGGACACGCTGCCCCGGCTGCGCGCCGGTGGGGCCCGGGCGGCCACCTTCAACGTCCACGACTCCGCGGCCGACCGGGCGCCGTCGCCGGCGCCGGCGCCGGCGGGGGAGCAGCCGCACGTCGCCGAGGTCTCGATGTGGCTCGACTGCTACGAGCGGACCGGGGAGATCGACGACGCGCTGGCCGCCCTCCGGCTGCCGACGGCCAGCTACCTCGTCGTGGAGTCGCTCTACGAGGACTACGGCACGACCCCGCACGCCGGACCGCGGGACTGGCCCGACGGCGAGCGCTCGCCGGGCGTGCTGACGGTGGCCCTCATCCACCGGCCGGCGGGCCTCGACTACCGCGAGTGGATCACCCGGTGGCACGGGACCCAGTCGCCGGTGTCGGCCGAACTCCAGCCCCGCACCCGCTACGTGCGCAACGAGGTGGTCCGGTCGCTCACCGAGGGTGCCCCGGAGGTCGGCGGGATCGTCGAGGAGGCCTGGCCGTCGGTGGAGCACGTGTCCGATCCCAAGCTGTTCTTCAACGCGTCGACCGACGAGGAGCTGGGGGTGAACGTGGGCCGCATGATCGAGAGCGTGTCGGCGTGCCTCGACCTCGAGCGGCTGCGCAGCTCCACCATGAGCGAGTACCTGGTCGCACCCCTTACCTGATCGGGCCGGGAGCCCGTGAACCGGCCCCGGCGGTGATCACCTACGCTCGCTGTCTGGCCCCGCCGGTCGGATCCGGCGGCGACATCGGAGGAAGCACCCGTGGGACTGTCCATCGGCATCGTCGGTCTCCCCAACGTGGGGAAGTCCACGCTGTTCAACGCCCTGACCCGCAACGAGGTCCTGGCCGCCAACTACCCGTTCGCCACCATCGAGCCGAACATCGGGGTCGTGGCCGTCCCCGACCCGCGCCTCGAGGTCCTGGCCGGCATCTTCGGATCCAAGGAGATCCTGNNCCGCCATGGTCACCTTCGTGGACATCGCCGGCATCGTGAAGGGGGCGTCGGAGGGGGAGGGTCTGGGCAACAAGTTCCTGGCCGCCATCCGCGAAAGCGATGCCATCTGCCAGGTCGTGCGCGTCTTCGAGGACCCCGACGTGATCCACGTGGACGGACGCATCGAACCGGGCGGTGACATCGAGACCATCAACACCGAACTGATCCTGGCCGACCTCCAGACCGTCGACAACCGCATCACCAAGCTCGCCAAGGAGTCGCGCAAGCAACCCGAGCTGGTGCCCCAGCTGCGGGCGGCCGAGCAGGCCCGCGAGGTGCTCGACGGCGGTCGCACGGTGGCCTCGGCCATCGCGTCGGGCGAGATCGACGCCGACCTCGTCTACGACCTGCACCTGCTCAGCGCCAAGCCGTTCATCTACGTCTTCAACGTGGACGAGGGCGCGCTGGGNNTGCGCCCAGATCGAGGCCGAGGTGGCCGCCCTCGACCCCGAGGACGCCGCCGAGCTCCTGGCCGGGTACGGCCAGGACGAGTCCGGCCTGGTGCAGCTGGTCCACGTGGGCTTCCACGCCCTCGGCCTGCAGACGTACCTGACGGCGGGCCCGAAGGAGACGCGTGCGTGGACCATCCACATCGGCGACACCGCCCCCCAGGCCGCCGGCGTCATCCACACGGACTTCGAGCGGGGATTCATCAAGGCCGAGGTCATCGGCTTCGACGACCTGGTGGAGGCCGGCTCCGTGGCATCGGTGCGGGCGGCGGGCAAGGCCCGCGTGGAGGGCAAGGAGTACGTGATGCAGGACGGGGACGTGGTCGAGTTCCGCTTCAACGTCTGAGGTCGGCCGCGACGACGAAGGTGCCGCACGACGGCCCGGGACGGGGTATGCGTCCGCCGCTAACCTGACGCGCCGGCGTCCGACGACCCGGAGGAACGAGGAACCCGTGCCCCACTCCGATCCAGCAGCCATCCTGTCGGACCTCGACCTGGAGGAGAAGACGTCGCTCCTGTCGGGGTCGGGCTTTTGGCACACCCGTCCGGTCGAGCGGCTCGGCATCCCGTCGGTCATGGTGTCCGACGGACCCCACGGCCTGCGCAAGCAGCCCGACGGTGGGGACCACGTGGGCGCGGGGGACAGCGTGCCGGCGACCTGCTTCCCCACGGCCGCCGCCCTGGGCTCCTCGTTCGACGTGGACCTGGTCCGTCGGGTGGGCGAGGCGATCGGCGACGAGGCCCGCGCCCAGGGTGTCGCCGTGGTGCTCGGGCCGGGCATCAACATCAAACGGACCCCGCTGTGCGGGCGCAACTTCGAATACCTGTCCGAGGACCCCCTCGTGTCGGGGCTCCTCGGGGCCGCACTGGTCGACGGCGTCCAGAGCCGGGGCGTCGGGACGTCGCTCAAGCACTTCGCCGTCAACAACCAGGAGACGGACCGGCTGCGGGTCAGCGCCGTGGTGGACGAGCGGACACTGCGCGAGATCTACCTGGCCGGGTTCGAGCGCGTCGTCCGCTCGGTGCAGCCGTGGACGGTCATGTGCAGCTACAACCGGGTAAACGGCGTCTACGCCTCCGAGGATCCGTGGCTGCTCACCACGGTGCTGCGTGACGAGTGGCTGTTCGAGGGCCTGGTCATGTCGGACTGGGGTGCGGTGGACGACCCGGTGGCCGCCGTGGCCGCCGGCCTCGACCTCGAGATGCCGTCGTCCCACGGGGCCGGACCGGCACGGGTGGCGGCCGCCGTCGGCTCGGGGGAGCTCGAGGAGTCGGTCGTCGACCGGGCCGCCGGCAGGCTGCTGCGACTGCTCGACCGGGTGACCGCGGGGACCGGGTCCGTCAGCGGGTCCGACGAGGACGGGCACCACGAGCTCGCCCGGTCCGTCGCCGCCGAGTGCGCCGTGCTGCTGACGAACGACCGGGGGCTGCTGCCGTTGACCGACGACGTGGCCCGGGTGGCGGTGGTGGGGGAGTTCGCCCGCAGCCCACGGTTCCAGGGGGCGGGAAGCTCGAAGGTCAATCCGACCCGGGTCGACGACGCGCTGGGCGCGCTCCGTGCCCGCCTCGGCGCCACCGCCGAGGTCCGATTCGCCCCCGGGTTCGGGGTGGACGACCCG
>PMFY01000147.1:4243-10555 GCA_003157945.1 Acidimicrobiaceae bacterium
CCGTGGCAGCACCATGCCGGCGCCATCCTGGAGGGATGGCTCGGCGGCCAGGCAGGCGGTGGTGCCGTCGTCGACGTGCTGGTCGGAGACGTCGACCCGTCCGGTCGGCTCGCCGAGACGATCCCGGTGCGGCTGGCCGACACACCGGCGTTCCCGACGTTTCCCGGCCGGGACAGCGAGGTCGTCTACGGCGAGGGTGTCTTCGTCGGGTACCGCCACTACGACCTGGTGGACCGTCCGGTCAGCTTCCCGTTCGGCCACGGGCTGTCCTACACGACCTTCGCGTACTCCGACCTGGCGGTCGAGGTGGTCGAGGACCCGGCGCCGTCGACCGACTGGCGCGGCGCCGTCCGGATCACGGTGCGCGTGCGGGTGACCAACACGGGGGAGCGGTCGGGCAAGGACGTGGTGCAGCTCTACCTCGGTGCACCCGACGCACCGGCTCCCCGCCCCGTCCGCGAGCTGCGCGGCTTCGCCAAGGTGTCGCTGGCGCCCGGGGCGTCGACGGAGGTCACCTTCACCCTGGACGAGCGGGACCTGTCGCAGTGGTCGACCCGGGCGCACGGCTGGGTGCTCCGACCGGGCCGGTTCGTGGTGTCGGTGGGTGCGTCGTCCCGGGACATCCGGGCCACGGCGGAGGTCGTCGTCGGGGGACCACCCCCCGCCCTCCCACTCGGCCGCTCCAGCACGCTGGCCGAGTGGTTGGACCACCCGACGGGCCGAGGGTTGATCGAGGACGCACTCCGCACCGCTCCGGGCGGCGACATGACGCCGCTCCTGGGGGATCCGGAGACGTTGCGGATGCTCGGCTCGTTCCCCCTGACCCGACTGGTCGTGATGCTCGGTGACGCCATGCACGGCGACCTGGTCGGTCGGCTCCTCGACGCCGTGGCGGACGGCTCCCGCTAGGCGCCCGTCGTCCCGTCCGGTCGCCGTGGGGCCGACCGCTACGGGCAGCCCAGGTCGTGCTCGGCGGCGCACGGAGGGCACAGGCGGACGGCACCCCCGGGGGCGTCGTAGCGGGCCGCGGTCGGCGCGGCGCACGAGAGGCACGAGTCATCCGCCCCCCGGGCCTCCGAGGGGGCGGACGCCCCGGTGGACGGGCGGGCCGGCGCCGGTGGTGGGTCCGCGGTCACGCCGGCGATGGTAGTCACCCCCGGCCCGTCGCCGGGCCCCACGGCGGCGGGGGCCGGACCTCGCCGCTCCGCCCGGTTCGGCCCGGACGACCGCCGGACGGCGCATTCGTGTGCGGGTCGCCGCAGTCCGTATGCTGGCCCGTCGCATGCCACACTCCGCACCGGGCGACCCGGCCACCTCCCGGGGCGACGGCCCGGCGCCAGTGGACGGCGGGGTGGACGGCGGGGNNGGTGGGCGCTGCTCGGCCCCAACGGTTCCGGCAAGACCACACTGCTGCGGGTCGTCGGCGCCGGGCTCTGGCCGACCCGGGGTGTCGTCCGGATCCTGGGGGAGACGCTGGGCCGGGTCGACATGCGGGAGCTGCGCAAGCGGATCACCGTCGTCAGTGCGTCGGTCGGGCGGACCCTGCGTCCGGCCCAGCCCGCCCTCGACGTCGTCCTGACCGGCCGCCACGCGGCCCTCGAGACGTGGTGGCACGAGTACACCGCCGACGACCGGGCACGGGCTGCCGCCCTGCTGGCCGACGCCGGGTTCGCCGGCACCGCCTTCGGCGAGCGGGCGTTCGGCCTGCTGTCGGAGGGTGAGCGCCAGCAGGTGCTGCTGGCGCGGGCCCTCATGGGTGATCCCGAGCTGATCCTCATGGACGAGCCCGCCGCCGGCCTCGACCTCGGGGCCCGCGAGGGGCTCCTGGCCCGTCTGGCCCGGCTCGCCGCCGACCCGGCGGTGCCACCGCTGGTCCTGGTGACGCACCATCTCGAGGAGATCCCGCCCGGGGTCACCCACGCCGCGCTGCTGCGCCGGGGCCGCCTGGTGGCCGCCGGCCCCGTGGGGGAGGTGCTGACCGACGTCCGGGTGTCGGACGCCTTCGGGGTCGACGTGGCCGTCGAGCGGCGCGGCGGCCGCTGGGCCGCACGGTCGAACGCCTGAGCCCCGTTGAGGGCGTCCGGGTCAGGAGGAACCCGCCGGGGAACACGAGGGGTCGCGGAGGTGTTGCACCGTCTACCACCGCCGACCGAGGAGCCCCGTTGACCGCCACGACCACCACCGCCACGACCACCGGACCGCAGGGATCGGGAGCCGACGCCACCGGGCGCACCGTCGCCGACTTCTGGTTCGACCCGCTCTGCCCGTGGGCCTGGATCAGCTCACGGTGGATCCTCAACGCCGCCGAGGTGCGTGACGTCGACGTGCAATGGCACGTGATGTCGCTGGCCTACCTCAACTCCGGTCGGGACGACCTCCCCGAGGAGTACCGGAAACTGCTGGCCTCCGCCTGGGGCCCGGTGCGCGTCGTGGTCGCCGCCGAGCAGGCCCACGGCCCCGAGGTGGTGCTGCCGCTCTACACCGCACTCGGCACCCGTCGGCACATCGACGGCGCAGAGCTGGACCGCGACACGGTCCTGGCAGCGCTGGCCGACGTCGGCCTGCCGGCCGAGCTGGCCGACGCCATGGACACCGACGCGTACGACGAGGCGGTCAAGGCCTCGCACCACCTCGGTATGGACCAGGTCGGCATGGACGTCGGCACCCCGGTCATCGCCGTCGAGGGGGTGGCCTTCTTCGGCCCCGTCGTGACCCCGGCACCGAAGGGTGAGGCGGCCGGCAGGCTGTGGGACGGCGTCCTGCTCGTCGCCGGCACGCCCGGCTTCTACGAGCTCAAGCGCACCCGCACCGAGGCGCCGGACTTCACCTGAGTCCGGCCGCGGCCGTCCTGCGCCGCGTCAGTTGAGCAGCGACAGGACCAGCAGCCCCTGGGCGAGGTGGTACGTCAGGTGGACGGCCACGTCGCCGTGGGGGATCGGGCGCACGAAGCGGTTGACGGCCAGGATCGTGTCGGACACCACGAAGAGCGCGGCGCCCACCAGCGCCGCGGGTACGCCCACGTTGGCGGCCAGCACGGCCATCGTCAGGATGACGACGAGGTAGACGGCGACGGGGGCGATGAGTTCGCGCTGGCCGCTGCGTACCAGCGACCGGAAGATGAGGGTGGCGGGCACCACCCCGTAGGCGACACCCACCAGCGCGGCCACGACCAGGCCCGTCGTCGAGAAGGCGAAGGGCGGCACGCCCGGCGGTGACGGCGGCTGCAGCAGTCCGACGATGTAGAGCAGGTGCCCGACCAGGAAGGCGCCGAGGCCGGCGACGAACAGGTCCCGGGGGAGCATCAGCAGGACGTCGCCGGCCAGGCACAGCACCAACGCGGCCACGAACCACCACTTGCGGTCGACGAGGACGGTGTGGGTGGCGGGTAGCACGGCGCAGGCCGCGGTGAGTGCGACGAGCACGCCGGGTTTGGCCAGGTACTCGAGCCGGCGGTCGCTCCGGGCGACGGCGGTCCAGTCGACGATCGCCGCCGCGGCGGCGACCACGAGCAGCGTCCAGAAGGCGATCACCCGGACGACGCTAGTGCCGTGGTGGAACCGCCACGCAGAGTATCCACCACTGCGGAATTCGTCGTCGGTAGCGTTTGCGCTGGTAACAGGCGGTCGAGGAGCTGATGCCTGTGGTGCTCGTGATCATCATCGTGGCGGCCTGGGTCGTCATCCTGGGACCGAACGTCGTCAAGCGCCGCGCCCGGGGCGGGGGCGACCAGTCGATCACGCACTTCCACTACCAGCTGCGCGTGCTCGAGCAGCGGGCCCCGGAGCCGATCGTCGCCCCGGCCTACCGCCTGCGGGCCGTCGACGGCAGCGGCACACCGACCGCCATCCAGTACCCCGACAACGGCCGCCCGCCCGTCCTCACCGTGGTGGGTGCGAAGGAGCTCCCCCGTCCGGCACTGGCCTTCCTGGGCGACCCGGAGCCGGAGCCCCCCTCCCCGGAGCACGTGCACCACGCCGACCCGACCCGACCCGTCCGTCCCGGGCCGGCGGCATGGAACCCGGGCGACGCGTACGACGACCCTTCCGGCCGGGACCACCGGGCGGCCGACCCGGCACCCGGATCGGACCGCACGCGTCGCGTCGCGGAGTCCGCCGCGCGGGCCCGGTCCCGCCGGCGCCGACGGGACACGCTCACCGTGCTCGGTGCCGTCTTCGCCGTGACCCTGCTGGCCGGGGTGGTCACCGGCTCGACGGCGGCGTGGGCCATGGCCGGACTCGATGGCGTCGCCCTGGCCGGCTACGTCGCCCTGCTCGTCCACCTGCGCCGCATGGCCCTCGAGCGCGAGCACAAGCTGCGGTACCTCGACCCCGTCGTCGCCCGGCCGGCCCGCATCGACGGGCCCCCGACCTACGTCAGCGGTCGCTATGCCCATCCGTCGAGCCAGCAGGCCATCGCCCGCTGAGCATCAGGCGCCGGGGTCCGGGGACGGCGCGGCCCCGTCGGTGCACTCCCCGACCGGAGGACGTGTCGTCCAGGCGCTCGGGGTGTTCCTCGTCGTCGCCGGCATCCTGGCCGTCGCCGCCGCCCTGGTCGTCCGTCCGGCCGCCCGGCAGGAGACGGCCGGGATCGGCCTGGCCGCCGTCATGACCGGTCTGATGGTCCTGCTGCTGGGCAACTACCTCCGTCACGCGGCCCGGCGGGCCGAGGTCGGCCGCCGGTCGGCTCAGCCCAACTCGGTACCGACGACCGACACGAACGACACCATCTCGCCGGGGTAGCCACCCAGGTTGTGGGTGAGGGCCAGCTTCCGGTCCGTGGTGATCTGGCGCTCCGGCGTGGCTTCGCCCCGCAGCTGCAGCCAGGCCTCGAAGAACATCCGCAGTCCGGAGGCGCCGACCGGGTGCCCGAAGCTCTTCAGCCCGCCGTCCGGGTTGACGGGCAGGGCCCCGTCACGGTCGAAGGTGCCGGCCAGCACCTCCTTCCACGCCGTGCCCCGCGGGGCGAAGCCGAGGTCCTCCATGAGGACCAGCTCGGTCGGGGTGAAGCAGTCGTGGACCTCGGCCATGGCCAGCTCGTTGCGCGGGTCGGTGATGCCGGCCTGGGCGTAGGCGTCGGCGGCGGCGATCGCGCACTCGGGAAACCACGTGTAGTCGTACTCGGGGTCGATGAGCCCGGAGCCGCTGCCCGCGGCGAAGGACAGCGCCTTGATGTAGATCGGCTTGTCCGTGTACTTGAGGGCGTCCTCGGCCCGGACCACGATGGCCGCGGCGGCGCCGTCGGCCACACCCGCACAGTCGAACACGCCGAGCCGTCCGGCGACCCGGGGGGAGGCGCAGATGGTCTCGGTGGAGACCTCCTTGCGGAACTGGGCCCGGGGGTTGCGGGCGCCGTTCTGGTGGTTCTTCCACGAGATGCGGGCGAGCACCTCGGTCAGCTCGTCCTCGCCGACGCCGTACTTCTTGCCGTAGGCGGGGGCCACCATCGAGAACATGGCGGCCGCCGTCAACGTGCGGGCCGTGCCGTCGTTCGGGATGGGGAAGGCGTTGAGCCCCTGGTAGCCGGAGTCCTTCACCTTTTCGGCGCCCACGGCCATGGCGACGTCGTAGGCGCCCGAGGCCACGGCGTAGGCGGCGGCCCGGAGCGCCTCGGACCCCGTGGTGCAGTAGTTCTCCACCCGGGTGACGGGCTTGCCCTCGAGCTGGAGCGGCCGGGCCAGGGTGATGCCGCTCATGCCGGACTGGGCCGTGCCGAACCAGTAGGCGTCGACCTCGTCCTTGGTCAGCCCGGCCGAGGCGAACGTCTCCTCGGCCGCGTCGACGATGAGGTCGTCGAGGCTCTTGTCCCAGTGCTCGGCGAACCGGGTGCACCCCATGCCGATGATCGCCACCCGGTCCTTGATCCCATGCGAAGCCATTGTTCTCCTTGGAGGTGTGTGCAGCTGTGGTGGGCCGGCGGCGTGCCCGGCCCGGTGGTCGGAGGTCAGCCGGCCGTGGCGGCGGTGCGCACGGGGGTGGCCTTCCAGAAGTAGTCGTGGATGCCGTCGGCGGTGTAGAGCTTCCGGAACGTCATGCGTACCCGGTCGCCGATGTCGACGGTGTCCGGGTCGACGTCGGTCAGCTCCACGGGGAACCGCCCGCCGCCCTCGAAGTCGAGGACGGCGAACACGATGGGCGGGCTGGGCGAGTAGGCCAGCCGGTCGATCGTGTACGTGGCGATGGTTGCCTCGGCGTCCGCCCGGACCACCGGCACCATGTCGTCGACCGCTCCCCCCTGCATCGACACCCTGGACGGGGGAAGGTGGACGGCACCCGAGGTGCGGTCCTGGGACCCGACGAAGCCGAACTTCCAGTC
>PMFY01000448.1 GCA_003157945.1 Acidimicrobiaceae bacterium
CGCACCATCCGCCTCCCCATGGAGGTGGCCGAGCGCAACCAGCAGGTAGATGCCGCCATGTGGGAGTTGACGCACCAGCTGCAGCGCCCGCCGACCGACGCCGAGCTCGACGACGCCACCAACACCACGGCGCCCATGCGCGAGGACCTCGTCCAGGCCGCCCGTGTGGTGGCGAGCCTGGACCAGCCGGCCGCCACCGACTCGACCGCCACCCTCGGCGACCTCGTCTCGACCGACCAGGCCGACTTCGAGGAGGACGTGACGTCCGAGCTGACCCTCGACCTGGTCCGCCAGGCCGTGGACCAGCTGTCCGACCTCCAGCGCGAGGTCATCCGCCACCGGTTCGGCTTCGACGGCAGCGACCCGGCGTCGCTCCAGACGACGGCCGAGCGGATGGGCATCGGCGTCCGCAAGGTCCGCCAGGCCGAGGCCGAGGCCCTCGAGATCCTGTCCATCGACGACGTGCTCGAGGCCGCCCACGAGGCCGCCTGAGCCGCACCATCCGGGTCGGTCCCCCCGTCGACCCGTACCCAGCAGCACGGATCCGTCCCCATGGCCACCCCCCGGGCCCTGGGGACGGTCCGCGTCCGCGCCCCTACGGCCCGCCGCTCAACGGATAGGTCTCCCACCGCCCGTCGCCCAGCGGCACGTAGAGCGCGATGGCGCACACCCGACTGACCGCCAGCCGGTCGGTCAGCACGGCGTAGATCGGCCGGCCGGTGAAGGTCCGGGAGGTGAGGGTCCACCGGTCGGTCCGGTCACGGTAGGAATCCCAGATCTGGGTCGCCGATCCCGTGACCGGTGTCCCCTCGTAGTACCGGCGACTGCAGTAGTCGACCCGCTTGGGCATGCTCCAGAACGCCAACGTCCCGTAGTCGCGCCGGCTCAGGACCGGCGCACCGCCGAGGTAGGCCGCGCCGGTCACGGCCAGGACGACGGCGGCGACGGCCGCCGCCCGCCGGAGTCCCCGCCGCCGGGCCGGGGGCGCCGCCAGCACCACCTCCGGCCGGGCCGTTCCCCGGGAGGTCACCGACGGCGCTCCCCCGGGTGGGCCTGCCACGCCCGGGACCGTCATCTCCCCCTCGACCATCGGGAGAGGCTACGGCACCGGACCGCCCGGGACCCGGATCCGACGCCCGGCCGGGCCACCCACCGGGGGTCCCTCCGCCCTACTCGCCCAGGGCCGCCAACTGGGCCTCCAGGTCCTCGGGCAGCTCCGAGGTCCAGCTGACGCGCGCCCCGGTCGTCGGATGGTCGAAGGCCAGCGCGTAGGCGTGCAGGAACGGACGGGCGACGGTGGCACCCGGAAGGGACCGGCCCTGACTGTAGGGCTCGTCCCCCACCACCGGATGACCGATGGCCGCCAGGTGCACGCGGATCTGGTGGGTCCGTCCGGTCTCGAGCGAGGCGCGCACCAGCGTGGTGGGCGCCGGCGTCGTGTAGCGGCCCTCGACCTCGTAGCGGGTGCGGGCCTCCTTCCCCTTGCGGGAGATGGCCATGCGGGTCGGTGAGCTGACCGACCGGCCGATCGGGGCGTCCACCAGTCCGGACTCACCCTCCACCGACCCGAGCACCAGCGCCCGGTAGGTGCGGGACACCGCCCGGGCGGACAGCTGGTCGACCAGCGACCGGTAGGCGGCGGGGGTGCGCGCCACGACCATCAGGCCCGAGGTGCCCCGGTCGAGCCGGTGGACGATCCCCGGGCGGTCGACCTCCGCCCCCACCGCGTCCGGCAGGTCCGCCAGCTCGGGGTAGCGGGCCAGCAGCCCGTGGACCAGCGTCCCCGTCGGGTGGCCGGCGCCCGGGTGGACGACGAGACCGGCCGGCTTGTCGACCACGATGACGTCGGCGTCCTCGTGGACCACGACGACGTCGACCGACGGGTCGCCCACCGGCCCCTCCGGGCCCTCGTCGTCGGGGCGGTCCACCACCAGCGTCTGCCCCTCGTGGAGGGACGTGCTCCGGCTGGCCACGACCCGGTCGTCCACCACCACGCGGCCGTCGGCCACCAGCGCGTCCACCGCCGACCGGGACACGTCGGCCAGCAGGGCCACCGCCCGGTCGACGCGCACGCCCTCGAGGGATGCCGGCACGGTGACCCGCAGCTCGCTCACGTCCGGCGCCCGTCGAACAGGATCGAGAGGACGAGCAGGATGCACCCGACGGTGATGCACGAGTCGGCCACGTTGAAGCTCGGGAAGAAGTGGAAGTCGACGTAGTCCACCACGGCGCCGTGCTGGCCCCGGAAGAACCGGTCGGACAGGTTGCCCAGGGCGCCGCCGAGGATCAGGCCGAGGATGGCGGCGCGCCCCGTCGTGGGGGCACGCCACACCATGACCAGGAGAACCGCCACGAGGGCGACGGCCACCACCACCAGGATCCCGGTGTCGCCCTGGAAGAGGCTGAACGCCGAGCCCGTGTTGTAGGACAGGGAGAAGTCGAGGCGCCAGACCACGTGGACCGGCCCGCTCGTGAGGCGGTCGACGGCCCACCACTTGGTGAGCTGGTCGACCAGGACGACGAGGGCGACGACCCCCGCCGCGACGGCCAACCGGGCCGACCCGGTCGAGGCGGCTCCGTCGTGGCCGTCCCCGGTCACCACGGCGGGCTCACCGGTCAGCGCCGTGACAGGCCACCGCTCTTGCAGGCGACGCACAGCCGGGCGAACGGCAGCGCCTGGAGCCGCGCCTTGGGGATCGGCTGGAAGCAGCGCTCGCAGCCACCGTAGGTCTTGCGGTCGATCTTCTTCATGGCGTCGTCGATCTCCTCGACGGCGGCGGTGGCCTGGGCCGACAGGGCGAGGTTGCGCTCGCGGTCGACGGTGACCGTGCCGCCCTCGCCCGACTCCTCGTCGAACTGGACGTCACCGGGCTCGCGCTCGAGGGCCAGCGAGTCCGCCTCGGCGCGCAGGTCGACGGCCTGGCCCGCGTAGATGCCACGCTCCTCGAGGAGCAGGACGCGCTGGGCGTCGAGGAACTTGGTGTCCTTGGCGTACGGGCCGGTCGTCGGGCGCTTCGGCGGCTCCGGGGCGGCCTTCTTGACGGCCTTGACCGGTGTCGGTGCCGCCTTCTTGGCGGGGGCCTTCTTGGCCGGTGCCTTGGGGGTCGGGGCCTTCGTCGCCGGTGCTTTCTTGACGGGCGCCTTCTTGGCCGGCGTCTTGGCGGTGGCGGACTTCTTGGCCGGCGCCTTGCCGGCGGGTGCCTTCTTGGCCCCAGCCGCCTTCTTGGCCGGTGCCGCCTTCTTCGACGTGGCCGCCTTCTTGGCCGGTGCCGCCTTCTTGGTGGGGGCGGCCTTGGTGCCCGCCGACTTCTTCACTGCGGTCAAGTCGACCTCCTTGAGGGATCTGCCCACTGCCCGGCAGCGGCGTGAGGACGCGGCGGTCGCACCCCCGCCGACATCGGCGAGCGGGCGACCCTACCGTGCACGGTGGACCACATCAATCCGGACGACCCGGGTTGATGTCCCCGGCACCCTAGTCGGTGGTGGGCGCCGTCCGGACGGACCACACCCGGTCCCGCGCCCGCCGGTGCGCTCTGACGGGCGCGCCCGATCACCCGCGGGAGGTGTCGATCGCGACCGGCCGGCGGGCCGTGACCCCGGGGGTCGCCCGGGTCAGAGGGGCAGCGAGCCCGAGGGGCGGAGCTGGGTCACGTCACCCGAGGCCCGTTGGGCGTCGGAGATGTTGGTGACCGACGAGCCCTCGTCGCTCGAGGCGTTGAGGTTGCCGTCCACCCAGCTCAGCATCTCGGCCAGGGCCGAGCGCAAGCGCTCCCGCTCGGAGGCCAGCTGGCGGGACATGGTGTCCACCTCGAGGTTCAGCTGGCTGCGGTTGGACTCGAGCCGGGCGATCTCCTCGCGCAGGCGCTGCTCGGAGTCGACCTGGAGCTTGCGGGCCTCGGCCTCGGCCTCGGCGATCACGCGGGCGGCCTGGGCCTCGGCGTCGGCCTTGGTCTCGTCCACGAACTTCTGGGCCAGGACGAGCGTCCGCTGGAGGGTGTCGTCGGCGATGACGGGCTCGGCCGGCGCGGGCGGCGGTGCCGGGGCCTCCGGCTTGGCCGCCAGCTCGGTCTCGAGCTGGGCGATGGTCTCGGCCGCCTTGCGCAGCCGCTCGTTGCTCTGGCGGAGCTGCTCCTGCAGGCCCTCGGCCTCCACGGCGGCCTTCTCGAGGTACTCGTCAACGTCGTCGCGGTGGTAGCCCTTCAGGGTCTCGCGGAACTCCACGGTGCGGAGGGAGTCGAGTGCTGATTGGGAAGCGTCCATGGCGCAATGGTAGCGGCGGGGGCGAGCAATTCCAGGGATTTCCCGGACCGGTCCGCACCTCCCCCGGCGGACACCGTCGCGGGCGTCCCCGTGCCGCCGGTCGCGGCGGCGATCAGTGGAAGACGGTGGACGTCAGGACCAGGATCACGACCCAGACCACCAGGACCGACAGGTCGAGGTTGGCGCCGCCGGCCCGGATCGGCGGGATGATGCGGCGCACGGGACGCAGGACCGGCTCGCAGATCCTGGCCAGGACGGCCTGGATCTTCAGGATCGGCGAGTCGTAGGCCAGGTTCCCCGCCATCGTCACCCAGCTCAGGATGGAGTAGGCGAACAGGACGATGAGGAAGAGGTACAGCAGGTAGCCGATCAGGGCGAGCATGGCCGATCAGCCTAGGGGTCCGGGTGCGGTCGGGGACGTCAGGGGCTGACGAGGCCGTGGTCGGCCAGGCGCTGGCGCTCCTCGTCGGAGACCTTGACGTTCGACGGGGTGAGGAGGAACACCTCGTCGGCCACCCGCTCCATGCCGCCGGAGAGGGCGTACGTGGCACCGGAGCAGAAGTCGATCATGCGGCGCTGCAGGTCGCGGTCGGCGGTCTGCATGTTGACGATCACCGGCTGGTTGCTCATGAGCCGGTTGGCGATCTCCACGGCGTCGGCGAAGCGGGCCGGCGACACGATGTGCACCCGGGCGTTGGCCGCCGACGACTCGGGCGTCGAGATCTTGACCGACGGCGACGTGGCCGGCCGGGCCGGCGCGGGCTGCGGGGCGGCGGCGACCGGGCCGGTCTGGCCGGAGGCCGGGGTGACGCGGATGCGGCCGGGGGTCGGCTGGGGGGCGGGCTCCTCCTCGACCTCGGCCGGACGCGGGCGACCGCCGACCGGCGCGGGCCGGCTCTCGTAGTCGTCGTAGTCGTCGTAGTCGTCGACCAGGCCCAGATAGGCCATGGACTTTTTCAGGAACGAAGTAGCCATTTGATCCTCCCGGCGACAGCGTAGTGCGTGGTCCGGAGCAGGGGTTGCACAGCGGAACGGCCCGGACGGGGCCCGGCGTCGCCCCCGGTCACGTGCGTGGCGGGCGGTCGCCGAACAGGGCCCGGCCCACGCGCACCATCGTCGATCCCTCCGCGAGCGCCACCTCGAGGTCGTCCGTCATGCCCATCGACCGCACCGGCAGGGCGAGGTCGTCGGCCAGCCGCCGGACCAGGCGGAACCCGGGCCGGGCCGCCTCGGCCGGGCCCGGTGGCCCCACGGCCATGAGCCCGGCCACGTCGAGGTCCTCGTCGCGGAGGGCGGCGACCAGGTCGGCCACTTCGGTCGGCGGCACCCCGCCACGGCCCGGCAGGCCGGCCACGTCGACCTGGACGAGGATCCGGGCGCCGGGGCGGCGGGCGGCGATGGCACGCCCCTCGGCCAGGCGGGCCACACCCTGCCAGCACGACACCAGGGGGGCGAGCCGCGGCACCTTGTTCCGCTGGACGGCCCCGAGGAAGTGCCATTCCGGGGCGGGTCCGGCGTCGTCGGCCAGGGCGTGGGCCTTGGCCACCAGTTCGTCGGCGTAGTTCTCCCCCACCACCGTCAACCCGGCGGCGACCGCGGTGCGCGGCGCCTCGGGCCCGAAGCCCTTGGTGACCGCCATCAGGGTGACCGCGGACGGGTCGGGGGCGGCCGCGCCGATGCGGGTGCGGATGGCGTCCAGCCGCTCGGTGAACCCGGGAAAGGCATCGCCCGTCCCGGTCACCTCGGGACTCCGCCCGAGGACCACACCACGAGGGCCAGGCGGCCGGCGTCGGCCCGGGCCCGGTGGGAGAACCGCCCGCCGCCGCAGGCCGTGCACACGTCGACGACGTGGTCGAGGTGACCTCCGGCGGCCGCCAGCGCGGCGCCCACCCCGGCCACCAGGTCGAGGGCCGGTCGCCCGCCCGTCGTGGTGGACCGGACGGACGGCCCGTAGGCGTCGGCGACCACGTCGAGCTCGGCGGCGCCGAATTCGTAGCAGCCGGCGTGGATGCACGGGCCGAGGGCCCCGGAGACGTCCGTCGCCCCCCGGTCCCGCATGTGGCGCACCGCCGACTCGACGACGCCGGCCGCCAGGCCCCTCCAGCCGGCGTGCACGGCGGCGAAGACCCCCTCGGGGCTGCCGAGCGCCAGGGGCCCGCAGTCGGCGGTGAGCACGCACAGGGCGTTACCGGGCGATGTGGCCACCAGGGCGTCGGCCTGTCCGAGATGGCGGCACGTCACCGGTCCCGGGCCGCCCGTTGCGTACCGAGGGGGCGCATCGACCACCCGGGTCCCGTGGACCTGGGTCACCCAGGCCACCTCGTCGAACGACGCGCCCGTGGGGGCCGCCACCGCGGCGGCGAAGTCCGCCAGCGCGGCACCGTCGTCCGGGCCGCGCCCGACCGGCCGCAGGTCGCCTGCGGACGCGTCGGACCAGGCGGCGTGGACGGGGCCGGCGACTTGGACCGTGACGGTGCCGTCGAGCCCCGTCACGGAGCGGGTCAGCGCAGGAACGAGGGGACGTCGAAGTCGTCGTCGCCCAGGTCGAGGTCGTCGTCGGCCGGGGTGGCGAAGATGTCCTCGTGGGCCGACTCGGCACCGAGCACGCGACTGCGGGACTCGTCACGTCCGGTCGACTCGGCGGTGTTGGCGTTGGTCCGGGCCGGGGCCTGGGCCTCCCACCGCTCGAAGCCGGCGGCGATGACGGTCACCCGAACTTCTTCGCCCATGTCCTCGTCGATGACGCTGCCGAAGATGATGTTGGCGTCCGGATGGGCCACGCCGTGGATGATCTCGGCGGCCTCGTTGACCTCGAACAGCCCGAGGTCGGGACCGCCGGCGATGTTGAGCAGGATGCCCCGGGCGCCCTCGATGGACGCCTCGAGCAGCGGGCTGGTGATGGCGGCCCGTGCGGCGTTGACCGCCCGACCCTCGCCGGTGGCCGAGCCGATGCCCATGATGGCCGTGCCGGCGTTCGACATGATCATCTTCACGTCGGCG
>PMFY01000217.1:0-8106 GCA_003157945.1 Acidimicrobiaceae bacterium
TGGTCGTGGTGGTGGTCGTGGAACCGCCCTGGCACTTCCCACCACCGGCGCCCAGGTTGCCGCCGCGGCTGGTACCACCGCCGGGGAGCGTCGTCGGGGGTGTGCTCGGCGTGCCGTTCGGGCCGGAGTGGGAGCCGGTGCCCGCGTGGTGGACGACCGGAACCGCCTTCGGGGCCGCCACCACCGCCTTGTGGGTGGCCGCGGGTGCGGGCGCCGTCGGGACGTGGCTCCTGGTCGTCGGCGGCGCGGGCAACACGCACGAGGACGACTCGACCGTGCCGGCTGCGCCACCCGACGCGGTGGTACCGCCGATGGTGCAGCCGACGTGCACGGAACCGGTCGCGTGGAGGGCGGGTGCGCTGACCACGGACGGGCCGCCGACGTTCGGGGCCGGCGGTGCGGCGGGCGTCGACGGTGGGGTGATGTCCACGCCGACGCTTCCGAGGAAGCCGTCCACCGCCCGACCCGCGGATCCGGGCAGCACCGAGGCGGCGGCGAGGCTGGTGGTGGCGACCAGCATCGTGGCCACGGTGGTGGCGGCCACGACGGCGGGGCCGCGGCGCATCCGCAGGCGCCGTCGCGCCGGCCACGACTGGACGGCCGAGCGGAAGGCGGTGCGGGCGGCGAGCTCGCCGCGCAGCTCGTGGTCCTGCGGGGGCCCACCGGCCGCCTGGAGGAGTTCGGCCAACCGCCCGTGCGTCAGATCGGGCATGGTGATGACGTTGTCGTCGACGGCGGCCTCGTGCAGCAGTTCGGCCACGGGGTCCTCACGCATGGAGCCGCTCCACCTGACCGGCGACGACTCCGTCGGCTCCGACCCCGGCCAGCTCCGTGCCGGTCGGTGCCGCCACGCCCTCGAGCGCCAGCAGGCGCTGCTCGAGCCGGCGCAGGCCCCGGTGGCAGAGCACCCGGACGGATCCCGGTGACCGGTCCATGATGAGGGCGACCCGCGGCACGTCCATCCCGGCCACGATGCGCAGCAGGACGGCTTCGGCCTGGTCGGGTGGCAGTTCGCCGATCAGGGCGATGGCCCGATCGGTGGCGGAGTGCTCGGCCGCCTCCTCCTCGACGTTGTTGACGGCCGGGAGGAGCACCAGGCTCGAGTACTCGATCAGGTCGGGACGGCGTTCGCCATTGCGGTACCAGTCCGTGAGCCGGTTCCGGGCGGTGGTGTAGAGCCACCCACGGAAGCCCTGCTCGTCACCTTCGAACGTCGGGAGGGCCCGCAGCACGCGCAGCCAGACGTCGGCGGCCAGGTCCTCGGCCACGGTCGGCGCCTTCATGCGCAGGTAGCGCAGCAGGCCGGGTTGGAACTCCCTCCACAGCCGGGCGAACGCCTCTTCGTCACCGCTCTGTGCCGCCAGTACCGTCCCCCGGAAGTCCTGCATCCACGCCACCTGTCGTCTCGAACGAATCGTCGCGGGTCGTTCCCCTGCTTCGTTCATACACCTGCCGTCCAGGGCAGTCCAGCACATCGGCCCGCCGATGGTGCATCGGTGATCACCGCTCCGGGAGGTGTAACGGAACCCGGGCGAGATTCGTTACCGGAGGAGTAGACGCAGGTCGGCAACCTCCACCCCGACCCTGGCGTCAGACAGGGAGGGTGTAGGAGTTCTCGAACTCGTCCTGCAGCACGGTGGCGATCGAGGCCGTGGTGTCCACCACCAGCTCCTCGTCGAGGATCCGGGTCCGATAGGTCCATCCTTCGGGCATGTCCAGGCGACCACCCAGATCGGCGAGTGACGCCTCGGTCATGTCCGGATCGACCCCGATGCAACGGGCCTGCATCACGTAGGCCAACCCACCGGGGTCGACCAGCTCGTAGACCGGCTTGCCGGCGTCGAAGAAGAAGACGGCACCACGGTCGACGTGCACGTCCGTGTACGGGGCGGTCGCCGGCGAGTCGCCCAGGTCGATGACCGCCAGCCGGCGCATGACGATCCCGTTGAACTCGCGCAGTACCGGCTCGCGGGCGTTCACCTTGGTGCCCATGCCGTCGAGGGTCCAGTACCGGGGGCCGTTCAGCTTGACGGCGACCGCCCCCATCTCCTCGGCGATGGCGACCGCGTCCAGACCGTCCCACTGGTCCTGGGGACAGTCGTTGAGGAACTGGGTGCCGAACACCTCGGCCTCGAACCGACCGTCGCGGAGGAAGGCGGCGATGACTTCGCCGTAGCGGACGCCACGGACGTCGGAGATGAGCCGGGGGGTGTCGGTGGAGGTCATCGAACTGCCTTTCTGCCGTCGGATGCTGCGCAGCAAACTCTAGTCATACTGACTGACAGTTTGCTGGCACCGGGGCGGACGGGGTCCGGACGGCGACCGGGCCGCGCGCGGTGCCTCGGGACGACCGGCCCTTCCCGGCGTCCGGGCCGTGCTCCGGTCGTTTGGCCGGACCCGGACCGGGCATGAAGTGCGCATGGTCCCCTCCACCGTCCCCCGCTCCCGTCCCCCGGCGCGCGTCGCCGTCGGCGGGCACGGGTCCGTGGCGACGGCATGACACGGTGACGATCCGACCGGACGAGTCGCCGGACCTCCGGAGCGCCGGACCCGAAAACGGGAGCCACCCGGACGTGCTGCTCCTGCCGCGCAGCGTGGACCTCGACTCCGGCGCCTCCGACCGCGAGCTCGGTACGCCGGGCCGGCCGTTCGACCGCCGCCACCCCTTCTTCGTGGGCCTGTCGGGAGCCCTCGGCGTGGCGGTCGCCTACGTCTTGTTCCGCGGCATCGCCGACATCACCGGCGTCCTCGTCATCGTCGGGCTCGCCCTCTTCATCGCCATCGGACTCAATCCGATCATCGACGTCCTCACGGCGCACTCGCTGTCCCGCGGTGCGGCGGTGGCGATCGTGACACTGGGGTTCGTGGCGATCGTCGGCGCCTTCGTCGTCGTGGCCATCCCGCCGATCACCCACGAGTTCCACGTCCTGGTGACGAACTACCCCCGCTACAAGTCAGACCTCGTGCTCGGCAGGGGTTGGGCCGGTCGCTGGGCGGTCAGGTTCCACCTGACCGGCTACCTGACGGGCCGGTCCAAGCTGAAGCTCCCCGTCGCCGGTGGACTCCTCGGGGCCGGACGGGTCCTCCTGTCGGTCGGCGTGGCCACCGTGAGCGTGGTGGCGCTCACCATCTACTTCCTGATCGCCCTGCCCGGGGTGAAGAACCTGTGGCTGTCGCTCATCGCCCGGAGCCGGCGCGAGCGGGTCGCCCTGCTCACCGACGAGGTCTTCGACCGGGTCGGCGGCTTCATGCTCGGGAACCTCCTCACGTCGGGCATCTCCGCCGTCGGGACCTACATCTGGCTGGTCATCTTCGGCGTCCCCTATGCACTGCTGCTGGCGCTCGTGGTGGCCGTGTTCGACCTCATCCCCATGGTGGGGTCGACCATCGCCGGCGTCATCGTCTCGCTGGTGGCACTGACCAAGGGCCTGCCGGTCGGGATCGCCACCGCGGCGTTCTACATCAGCTACCGCTTCCTCGAGGACTACCTCCTCAATCCACGGGTGATGAAGCACACGGTCAAGGTGTCCCCCGGTCTGACCATCATCGCCACCCTCATCGGAGGTTCGCTCCTCGGGATCATCGGGGCACTGATCGCCATCCCCATCGCCGCCACCATCCACCTCCTGCTCGAGGAGGTCGCGTTTCCGAGGCAGAACCGGCGATGACCGCCGACCCCGCCGGAGGGGGCGATCGGGCCGGTGGACGGGCCGGGGTCCTGTTCGACCTCGACGGAACACTGGTCGACACCAACTACCTGCACACGCTGGCGTGGTCACGGGCGCTCGACGACGCCGGCGAGTGGGCGCCCATGCACGCCATCCACCGCCTCGTGGGTAGAGGTGGGGACACACTGCTGCCCGAACTCCTCGGCCACGACTGCCCTGCGGCCGAGACGGCCCGGACGTCCCGCTACCGGGAACTGATCGGCGAGGCGCGGGTGTTTCCCGGTGCCGGGGACCTCGTCGTCGCGGTCCACGGGACCGGGCTGTCGACCGCGCTGGCCACGTCGTCACCCGCCGAGGAGGTGGACCAGCTGCTCCAGCTGCTCGGCATCGCCGACGACGTGGACGTCGTGACGACGGCTGATGACGTGGCGACGTCGAAACCGGACCCCGAGGTCTTCGTGACGGCGATGCACCGGGGCGGACTCGACCCCTCCCGGTCCCTCGCCGTCGGCGACAGTGTGTGGGATGTGGAGGCAGCGCGTGCGGCCGGCATCGGCTGCCTGGCCGTCGAATCGGGAGGGTTCAGCCGCCACGAGCTCCGCGAGGCCGGGGCCCTGCACGTCTACCGGGACGTGGACGAGATCGTCCGGCAGCTGTTCACCACACCGCTGGCGCTGCTGCTACCGACGTGAGGCGCGGTCGGTAGCCCGGCAGATGCGATGTTTCCGCCGGGCACTCCTGGGAACAGCCAACAGCGTCGGACGACTGCGTCAGCCAGGTGGCTGGGCCGAAGTTCTTCTCACCGACCCTGCACCGGGCATCGCGCGGTCGCTTCTTCCGACAGTGAGGGACCAGTCTGCGCAACGAGCGCAGCACTCGAACAGTAGGGGGAACAACATGCGTCGTATGACAGCAATCGTGGCCACCGCGGTGGCCTTGTCCGTGCCGGTGTCCGTCGCCAGTCTGGGCGTCGCCGGGACCGCCGGTGCCGCGGGCTCCGGCGTCACCTGCGCCAGCCTGAAGGGAACCATCACCGGTACTGTGACCATCAGCAAGTGCTCGCCGTCGGGCGGCAAGGGCTACAAGAAGGCCACGGCTCCGGCGAGCAGCCTCGCCGGGGGAGGCAACGTGACGTGGAGCAACAGCGGGGCCACCACGACCGTGGGTGACGCCGCCGTGACGACCGTCACGCCGAACGCCTGTGGCAAGAAGGGCACCGAGTACTCGTTCACCGGGACGGTCACGGCCGCCTCCACGAGCGGCACGGGGATCCCCGCGGTGGGTGACTCGGTCAGTGCCCTCGCCTGTGTGACCTCATCGGGCAAGATCGCGCTTCTGAAGGGCACGACGATCCACCTGTAGGTCGCCGGATCCGATCCAGCCGAACTGCGCAGACCCCCGGCAACGGCCGGGGGTCTGTCGCGTCCGGTCCGCCACCGACCCGGCCCGGGTCATCGGTGAGTCCCCGGGCCTGCGCCCCCCGACCTCCGGGCCATGGGGGACGACCGCACACCGCCCCGGGGACGACGGCGCGACACCGGACTACCCCAGCCCCCTGGCGGCTCAGGACACCTCGACCTCGGTGACGACGTCCGGAAGCGTGGTGCCGTGGCCCGCGTGGAGGGCGAAGGTCACCGTGTACGTCCCCGCCGCCGTGGTCGCCGGGACGTGCAGACGGATCGGCTCCGCCGACGTGGACTCGCTCCGGACCGTCAGGGCTCCGGCACCCGGCTCCACGGCGATGCCGGAGCGGGCTTCCGACACCGCGCTCCAGTCGATGTGCTGGGAGACCCCGGACATGCTCCGGACGCCCAGCGAGATGTTCACGTTCGATCCCGGATCCACGACACTCTCGCCCGTGCTGTCGGACACGTACCCGAGTGCGGGGAGCAACCCCTCGGTGCTCGACGGTGGCGCATCCTCGGCTGACGCGCCCCACGTGGTGCTGGGCCAGGTGGCGAGCGTCCAGTCCAACGTCCCGCCCCTGGTGAAGACATCGGAGGTGAGGTAGGTCCGGTGCCAGCTCGTCCCGTCGACCGTCAGGCCCTGCACGTACGGTGCGTCGTCGGCCGCGTCGGGGGCGTGCTCGGTGATGGTCCCGCCATCGCCCAGGTGGACGACGACGTCCTCGAAGAGCGGGCTCCCGAGCACGACCTCGGACGACCCGGGATTCGCCGGGTACGCACCGAGCGCCGACCACACGTACCACGAGCTCATCTCTCCGAGGTCGTCGTTCCCGGCCAGACCGGTGGGGCTGTCGGTGAAGTCCTGGTCCTGGACCTCCCGCACGACCTCCTGGGTCTCGAAGGGCACGCCGACGTAGTCGTACTCCCACGGGACGCCGAATGACGGCTCGTTGCCCATCTGGACCTGGTCGGTGCCGTTGGCCACGACGCTCGAGGTCAGACCGTCGAGGCGCGCGATCCAGGCCTGGTCGCCACCTTCGGCGTCGACCAGGCCCTTGACGTCGAAGGGGATCATGGTGGTCGACACGAAGGAGTCGGTCTCGGTGAAGCCGTTCAGCGGATCGGTGCCGAACCCCGGCTCGGGACCGGCCCCCGGCTCGAATGCACCGCTGAGGAGCTTCGGTTCCATGAAGCCGCTGGCCGCATCGAAGACGTTCTGCCAGTTCTGGGCACGGATCGCGAACTTCCGGGCGACGTCGGTCTCCCCCAGGTCGCCGGCCAGCTCGGCGACGGAGTTGTCGTCGACGTCGTACTGCTCCTGCGTCGACACCTGGGCGTTGGCGTCACAGCACCCGTACTTGCCGTTGATCGGGAGGTAGCCCCGACGCTCGTAGTACCCGAGACCGGGACGGAAGTCACTGGGTACGTCAGCTTGTCGCACCATGTCCGTCAGCGCCTGGTGCACGTTGAAATTCCGGGCCCCGAACGCGTATGCGTCAGCGATGACGTCGTCCGCCGGGTCTCCCACCATCGCATAGCCCTCGGAATCGTCCTGCGACCACTTGGGGAGGTGACCGGTCTGGGTGTCGTCGTTCAGCATGGACGTGATCATGTCGTCCATCCGGTTGGGCACCAGGAGCGACAGGAGCTGGATCTCACTCCGGGAGATGTCCCATTCCGAGAAGTTCGAGTACTCGGCCGTCTGTCCCGAATCGACGTGCTGGACCTTTCCGTCGTACCCCATGTATTCACCGTTCACGTCATCGAACACGTTGGGCTGGAGCAACGAGTGGTACAGGGCGGTGGTGAAGATCGACTCCTGGGATTTCGTGCCGCCCGCAATCTGCACCTGGCCCAGAAGGGAATCCCACGTCCGGTGGGCGGCCGCCCGGATCGACCGGAAGTTCCACCCCGGGTCCTCGGCGCGCCGGTTGCGCACGGCGTCGGCCGTGCTCACGTAGGAGATGCCGACCTTCGCCTCCACCACAGGATCCGTGGCGGTGTCGAAGGTCACGTCCCCGCCCTCACCGTTGGTGCGCCAACTGCCCGAGGAGGTGAACGACCGGTTGAACACCATGTCGAAGTGCAGGGTGTAGGCGCTGGTCGTCACCGACCCGTCGACCTCGGTGCTGCCGACGACGTGGAAGTCGCTGGCCGTCACGGTGCTCGTGCTGTCCGACACCTTGAAGAGGATCGTGCCGTCCGGTGCACCGGTGGGATAGGAGAAGGTGGCCATGCCCGACCGGGTGGTGGTGGTGAGCTGCGTTCGCACCCCGCCCGACACGAGGCTGTAGTACCCGGGTGAGGCGGATTCGTCCTCGTGGTTCAGGGGCGCGGTGGCATCGGCGGGGTCCGCCGGTACGGTTCCCACCACCGGGAGGATCGGGACATCGCACTCCACCGGGCCACCGGTGCCGGAGTCGTGGGTCAAGCTGTACCCGACGATCGACGTGTCCCCGTAGTCGTACCCGCCGGTGTCCAGCCGGGTCGGGGTGTCCGGGCTCCACTGGACCATCCCGAAGGGCACATCTGCTCCGGGGAACGTGTTGCCGCCCGTCTGGGCACCCACGAACGTATTGGGCGTCCACCCGGGAGCGCTGGCCGTGCCGATGAACGGATTGACCAACGACGTGGGGTCGCTCACGTACGGGGCCCCTGCTCCGGCTGGGCCGGAGGTCGCGACCAGACCCACCGGGGCGATCGTGCCCACCAGCACCACCGACAGGGCCGCCCACGCGCCCCCGGTGAACCGGCCACTCCGCCTGGTTGGCATTCGGACGCTCGGTCCCACGTAGCCCCTCCGCCCCGCGTACGATTCCTCGGAACGACACAGTACTGCGCGTTCCCCGCGGGTCACCGGCCGGGTGCATCCGGGGCCGCCGTCAGGGGGAGAGGGGTTGACCGCCATGGGCCACGGACGTGCAGCCGCCTCCGTGATCGTCACGACGCTCATCTCGGCTGTGGCCATGCTGGGCGGATCGTCCTCGGCCCGGGCGGCGCCCACCACCGATTCGAGGTCTCCCCGGTCCGTG
>PMFY01000217.1:8168-8478 GCA_003157945.1 Acidimicrobiaceae bacterium
TTCCCCGCCGAGCCCGACCATCGTCCCGGGCGTGCGTGTCGACGGCCACCTGCTCTACCCGGGAGCCGATCTTGCCGGCACCGACCTCGGCGGTGCGGATCTCCAGGACGTCGACATCAGGGGCGCCGACCTGCAGGGGGCCGATCTGTCCGGAGCGAACCTGAAGGGCGCCGACCTCCTCGGCGTCGACCTTTCCGCCAGCACGCTCACCGGCGCCTCGCTCGCCGGTGCCGACCTGGAGTATGCCAACCTCTACGACTCGAGTCTCCAGCACACGGACGTCACGAACGCCGACCTGACCGGCGCCACC
>PMFY01000476.1:0-933 GCA_003157945.1 Acidimicrobiaceae bacterium
TCATCTCGATGACCGTCTGGTGACCGGTCCGGGGGTCGACGGCGAACTGGACGTTGGAGCCGCCCGTCTCCACGCCGACCCGGCGGATGCAGGCGAAGGCGGCGTCGCGCATCTCCTGGTACTCCACGTCGGTCAGCGTCTGGGCGGGGGCCACGGNNAAGTTCTCGATCGAGCAGATGACCACGCAGTTGTCGGCGTGGTCCCGCATCACCTCGAGCTCGTACTCCTTCTGCCCGGCGATCGAGCGCTCCACGAGCACCTCGCTGATGGGCGACGCGTCGAGCCCCTCGGCGGCCAGGCGGACGAGCGCCTCGGCGTCCCGGGCGATCCCGGTGCCGGCCCCGCCGAGGATGTAGCTGGGACGGACCATGATCGGGTAGCCGATCGACGCGCCGATGGCCATGGCCTCGTCGAGCGAGTGGGCGAAGCCCGAGGACGGCACCGACAGGCCGATCTCCTCCATCGCCGCCTTGAACCGTTCCCGGTCCTCGGCGGTGGCGATGGCCTCCGGGTTCGCCCCGATGACCTCGACCGCGTTGGCCTCGAGCACCCCGCGCTCGGACAGGGCCATCGTCAGGTTGAGCGCCGTCTGCCCGCCGAGCGTGGGGAGGAGGGCGTCGGGGCGTTCGCGCTCGATGATGGCCGTCAGCACGTCGGGGTCGAGCGGCTCGACGTAGGTGCGGTCGGCCATGCCGGGATCGGTCATGATCGTGGCCGGNNGGCCGATCACGATCGGGCCGGACCCGATGACCAGGATCGACTCGAGGTCGTCGCGCCGGGGCATCAGGTCACCCCGCCGTCTCGACCGCCGGGTCCGCCGTGGGCGTCCATCAGCATCCGGAACTCCTCGAACAGGTAGCGGGCGTCGTGGGGGCCGGGCCCGGCCTCGGGGTGGTACTGCACGCTGAAGGCCGGGACCTCGGTGCTGGCCAG
>PMFY01000476.1:971-6828 GCA_003157945.1 Acidimicrobiaceae bacterium
GGCCGAGGCAGATGCCGAAGATCGGGACCCTGCCGTGGTCGACCAGGCGGTGGATCTCGGCGATGACGCCCGGCAGGGCCGCCGGGTCACCGGGGCCGTTGGACAGGAAGATGCCGTCGGGACCGAGCGCCAGGGCGTCGTCGGCCGTGGTGCCGGCCGGCACGACGGACACGGTGGCGAGGTCACCCAGCTGGCGGAGCATCGCCTCCTTGATGCCGAAGTCGTAGGCCACGACCCGGTAGGGACCGTCGCCCCGCGTGAGCACGTCCGTCCGCGTGACCGTCGACACCAGGTCACGCCCGTCGGTGGGCGGCGCCGACCGGGCCGCGGCCAGCAGCTCACCCTCGGCGGCCGTTCCGAAGGCACAGGGTGCGGAGCCGTGGTCGCGCAGGTGCCGGGTGAGGCGACGGGTGTCCACCCCGGTGATGCCGGCCACCCCGTGGGACGTCAGGTAGGACTCGAGGGTGCCCGTCGAACGCCAGTTGGAGGGGGCGTCGGCCAGGTCCCGCACCACCACGCCGCGGCAGTGCGGGACGACCGCCTCGTCGTCGGTCGGGTTGACCCCGTAGTTGCCGATGTGGGGGTAGGTGAAGGCGATCACCTGTCCGGCGTACGACGGATCGGTGATGACCTCCTGGTAGCCCGACAGCACCGTGTTGAAGACGGCCTCACCCGTGGCGACGCCGCCCTCGGGCAATGCGCCGAAGGCCTCGCCCTCGAAGGTGGCGCCGTCGGCCAGTACCAGCAGCGCCGGCTCCCGGTGCACGGTCCGGCTGCGGGGGCTCATCGCTGGGCCTCGGCGTCGATCACCACGGGCTCGCCGGCCAGCACCGTGTGCCGGACCCGGCCGGTCAGCGTGCGGCCGGCGTAGGGGGTGTTGCGGCTCCGCGAGGCCAGCGCGGTGGGGTCGACCGTCCAGGTCGCCGTCGGGTCGACGACCACCAGGTTGGCCGGTGCCCCTTGGGCCACCGGGCCGCCCTGGGTGCCCCCGTGGGCCGGATCGAGCTTGGCGATGGCGGCCGGCTGCCAGCTCAGCAGGGCCAGGATCCGGTCGAGCGGCAGGTCGAGCTCGGTCACGGCCAGGGCGAGGGCCGTCTGGAGCCCGAGCATGCCCGGCGGCGCCTGGTCGAACGGCAGGTCCTTCAGCTCCGGGGCGTGGGGGGCGTGGTCGGTGGCGATGGCATCGGCCGTGCCGTCGGCCAGGGCGCGCTTGACGGCGTCGACGTCGCCCCGGGGGCGCAGCGGCGGATTCACCTTGAAGACCGGGTCGTAGCCGGCGGTGCAGTCGTCGGTGAGGGTGAAGTGGTGCGGCGCCACCTCGGCGGTCACCGGCACGCCCTCGGCCCGGGCCCGGCGGACCAGGTCGAGGGAGCCGGCGGTCGACAGGTGCAGGAAGTGGACCCGCCCACCCGTCGCCCGCGCCAGCGCGATGTCCCGCGCCACCATGACCTCCTCGGCCTCGGCGGGCTGGCCGGGGAGCCCGAGGCGGCTCGACCACTCCCCCTCGTGCATGGTGCCCCCGCCGGCCAGGCTGCGGTCCTCGCAGTGCTGGCCCAGCACCACGCCGAGGCCGGTGGCGTACTGCAGGGCCCGGCGCATCAGGCCGGCCGACTGGACGCCGTCGCCGTCGTCGGTGAACAGGCGCACGCCCAGGGCGGCCAACTCGGCCATGGGGGCCAGCCGCTCGCCGGCCCGGCCGACGGTGATCGCCCCGGCCACCGCCACCTGGGCCAGGGCCCCGTCGGCCAGGGCGTAGACGTTGCGGACCGACTCGGCCGAGTCGAGGGGCGGGTCGGTGTTGGGCATGGCCACGACGGCGGTGAACCCACCGAGGGCGGCCGCCCGCGTGCCCGTCGCCACCGTCTCGGCCTCCTCGCGCCCCGGCTCGCGCAGGTGGGTGTGGAGATCGACCAGCCCCGGGGCCACCACGCAGCCGCCGGCGTCGAGCACGGTGGTGCCGGCCGGCACGTCGAGTCCCTCGCCGAGCTCGACCACGGCGCCGCCCGAGACACGGACGTCGGCGCGGCGGGAGCCGGTGGCGTCGACCACGGTGCCACCCCGGACCACGAGGTCGGGGGGGTCGGTCCGGTCAGTCATGTCGCTCGCTTTCGAGGGTGCCCTGGCCGAGGAGCAGGAAGAGGACGGCCATCCGGACGGCCACGCCGTTGCCGACCTGATCGGTGATGCGGGCCGACGGCAGCTCGGCCACCTCCGAGGCGATCTCGACGCCGCGCACCATCGGGCCCGGGTGCAGGATGATGGCGTCGGGCGGCAGCTGCAGGGCCCGGCGGGCCGTCAGCGCGTAGCCGGTCGAGTACTCGCGCATCGTCGGCACGTAGTCGCCGCTGCCCCGTTCGGACTGGAGTCGCAGCAACGAGATGACGTCGGTGCGGTCGAGCACCCGGTCGAGGTCGTGGCTCACCGAGGCCACCGGCCATCCCTCGAGGGAGGGCGGCAGGAGCGTGGCCGGGGCCACCAGGGTGACCTCGGCCCCGAGGGCGGCGTAGGCGGTGATCTGCGAGCGGGCGACCCGGCTGTGGCGGATGTCCCCCACGATGGTCACCCGGAGGCCCTGGAAGGCGTCGGTCCCCTCGTCGCCCCCGCCGAGCGACTGGCGCACGGTGTACAGGTCGAGCAGCGCCTGGGTCGGGTGCTGGTGCCAGCCGTCGCCGGCGTTGACCACCGCGCAGTTGTCGACCCACTGGGCGACCCGGGCGGGGACGCCGGACGAGCTGTGGCGGATGATCACGGCGTCCATGCCGATGGCCTGGATCGTCTCGATCGTGTCGCGCAGGGACTCGCCCTTCTTGACCGACGACGACCCGGCGGCGAACGAGAGCACGTCGGCCGACATGCGCTTGGCCGCCGTCTCGAACGACATGCGGGTGCGGGTCGAGTCCTCGAAGAAGAGGGTGGCCACCGTGCGCCCGCGCAGGGTCGGCACCTTGGGGTTGGCCCGGCGCCCCACCTCGGCGAACGAATCCGTCACCCGCAGGACCTGCGCGATGGATCCGGCATCGAGGTCGTCCATGCTGAGGAGGTGGGTGGGGAAGCCCGTCACCGGCTCACCAGCTCGCCCAGCGACACGCCCTCGTCGGAGACGTCGACCATCTCCTCGCGGTTGGTGGGCAGGTTCTTGCCGACGTAGTCGGGGCGGATGGGCAGCTCGCGGTGGCCCCGGTCGACCATCACGGCCAACTCGACCACCTGGGCGCGGCCGTACTCGCCCAGGGCGTTCAGGGCCGCCCGGATGGTCCGGCCGGTGAAGAGCACGTCGTCGACGAGGACCACCGTCGACCCGGTGAGGTCGGTGGTGATGTCGGTGGCCGCCTCGGGCAGCACGGGGCGGAGCCCGATGTCGTCGCGGTAGAAGGCGACGTCGAGCGTCCCGACGGGCACGTCGGCGCCCTCCACCTCGGCCAGGGTCTCGGCCAGTCGGCGGGCGATGCCGACGCCGCCGGTCTGGAGGCCGATCAGGACCACGCCGTGGAGGCCCCGGTTGCGCTCGGCGATCTCGTGGGCCATCCGGGTGACGGCGCGACGCACGTCGTCGGCGGACATGACCTGGACCCGGGGAACGAACACAGCACCCCGCGGGCGGGTATGACTGCGCTCTCGTTCGGCCACGTCGTCCTCCTGTCCGTACGGGCCTCACAGGACCCGCTTCACGGTCAGGACCCGACTATACCGCGTCGTCCACGGGGCCGTCCGGGCCGCCGGCCCGCCGTGCGGGCGCCGGCACCGTCACGAGGCCGTACCGGCACCGGTGTCGCCGGCGGTCACGTCGTCCAGGGTGTCGCCGTCCCAGTCCACGCCGTCATCCGGTTCCTGGCGACCCCACCTGAGGCCCACCGTCGCCACCACGGCCGCCGCCGCCATCACCAGGGCCATGACCCACAGCACGCTGCGGGTGGCGTAGGCGAAATCGAGTTCGAAGAAGTGCGGGATCGTCCCGGCGTGGGCGGAGGCGGCCGACCGGCCCTCGGCCAGCCGGGCCGCGTCGGACACCGCCGTCGCGTGCGGCAGGCCCATCGACGTCAGCGACGTCGTGAGGTGCGACCGCATCTCGTTCACCAGCAGCGTGCCCAGGATGGCCAGACCCAGGCTGGCGGCGTAGTTGCGCACCGTCTGGGTGATGCCGGTCGCCTCGCCGTAGGAGAGCTTCGAGGCGCGGTTGACCGCGTCGGTGCTGGCCGGGCCCAGCATGAGGCCCATGCCCGCGCCGGCCACCACCACGTACCACTGCTGGGCCGAGAAGCTCAGCGTCGTCACCTGGCCCGCCCACAGCACGAAGCCCACGGCCGCCAGTGCGCACCCGAGCACCACCGGGAGCTTGGCGCCACGCCGGTCGAGCATCCGTCCGCCGATCTGCGCGGCGATCACGAACCCGGCGAAGAAGGTGAGCAGGAACAGACCGGCCTCGGAGGCCGTCTTGCCCAGCGACACCTGGGCGTACTCGGAGGCGAAGAAGAAGACGGGCACGAAGGCGAGCATGGCGATGCCCAGCACCAGGTTCTCGACCAGGAACGGCCGGATGCGGAAGATCCGGACCTGCATGAGGGGCGGGTCGGTGCGCGACTCGACCAGGACGAACGCCACCAGGAAGAGGATCCCGACGGCCACGCATCCGCCGATGGCCGGGTTCCCCCAGCCCCAGACCGACGCCTGCTGGAACCCGAAGACGCTGAGGCCCACGCCGGCCACGATGAGGGCCAGGCCCCGGTAGTCCATGCGGGCCGGGTGGTGGACGGTGGTCGGACGTGACACGGCGATGAGCACGAGGGCGACGACGGCCACGGGAACGTTGACCCAGAAGATGGCCCGCCACGTCCACTGCGTGAGGTAGCCGCCGAGCAGGGGACCGACCGCCGTCAGGCCGCCGGCGACGCCGAAGAACATGGCGAGCGCCTTGCCCCGCTCACGCAGCGGGAAGGTCTGGACCACGACGGCCAGCGCCGCCGGGAAGAGGAGTGCCCCGCCGAACCCCTGCACGGCGCGGAAGGTCACGATCCAGGCCTCCGCCAGGCTCCCCTTCGGCGTGAGCCCGCACATCGTCGACGCCAGCGCGAAGATCACCACGCCCAGCACGGTCACCTTGCGGTGCCCGACGGTGTCGGCCAGGCGGCCGCCGTAGGCGAAGAAGGCGGCCAGCGACAGCAGGTAGGCGTTGACGGCCCACTGCACACCGGTGGCGCTCAGTCCGAGCTCGTGCTGGATCTGGGGCACGGCGATGGAGACGATCGTCTGGTCGATGAAGGTCATCGCGACGGCGAAGATCATCGCCGCCAGGACGAGGCCCTTCGAGCGGCCCCCGCTGCTCACCATGTCCCACCTCCCCGGGTCAGGATCCCAGTCTGACGGGTCAGGCACCGTCGGGGGTACACCAGGACGTCGAGAGGAGCGGGGGCGCCGCACGGCGGGACGCCCGGCACCCCGTGCTCAGGCGTCGGTGGGCGGGCGGACCCGGGTGGACACGGTGGCCAGCACACCGTTCACGAAGCGTCCCGAGTCGTCCGTGGAGAACGCGGAGGCCAGGTCGACCGCCTCGTTGAGGATCACCGCCGTGGGGACGTCGCCGCAGACCAGCAGCTCGGCGGTGGCCAGACGCAGGACGTTGCGGTCGACCACGGCCATGCGGTCGAGGTCCCAGCCGATGGCCGCCGTGGCAACCAGGTCGTCGATCTGCTCCTGCCGCTCCCCCACGGCCGTCACCAGGGTGGTGACGTAGGGGTCGGGGGCGACCGGCAGGGCGGCCAGCACGTCGGTCGGCGGCTCGCCCTTCAGGTCCGCCTCGTAGAGCAGCGTGAGTGCACGCTCGCGCGACTGGTGGCGGGGTGCGGGGTCGCTGCTCATCGGG
>PMFY01000318.1 GCA_003157945.1 Acidimicrobiaceae bacterium
CAAGACGCGCCCGCGTTCCTCTATCATCACGATTGATCTGCGATCCCCGTACGACGAACCTGCCCGAGCTCCCGATCGGCCCGGAACGCCTCCCACACGTATCAATGCTCGAAAACCCTTATTGCAGCGCCGTACCTGCAAGGGAAACACTGCTTGGCCGCGGAGCGGCGTTCGCAGCAAGGTCTAGAGCGATTCCCGTTCAGTGTGCTACCGAACAGACGCACTAACCGCCACCCGGTGTAGCCTGTTCGACGATCCTGCACGGAAGGACCCATGGCAGTTAATGTATTGTTGATTCAGGACGATCCCCACGGCGCCAGCGTCGTCCGCGATTCGCTCTCTCGAAACACGCGGTATGAAATCGAATGGGTGCGAACGGGTGCTCTCGGGATGGAGCGATTGCGTGCGGTCGGCCGGCAATCGACCACCGATGTGCACGGCATCGCCGTCATCCTCGTCGATCTGACCGTACCTGAGGGGCCGGGCATCGAACTCGTCGATCGGCTTCATGAGGAGTTGCCCGCCATTCCCATCGTCATATTGAGTACCGCTCAGGACGCCGCGGCGGCGGAGGCGGCACTGCAGCACGGAGCTCAAGATTTCCTATTGAAGGAGCGGCTGGACGACTATCTTTTGCCGAAGACGCTGACAGCGGCCATCGACCGAGCCGATGTCGCCGATATTCTCTTCAACGAAAGAGAGCGAGCTCAAATAACGCTCAATTCGATTGGCGACGCGGTGATTTGCACGGATGTGACGGGTCACGTGTCCTATTTGAATATCATCGCGGAGCGACTGACCGGGTGGCCCTCGGTCGAGGCGGTCGGAAAGCCGTTTGAAGCAGTGGTCCGGATCACTGATTCCGCAACCGGCACAACGGTGGGGAATCCAATGAAGGCAGCTGTCCTGCACGACGCGATCATTGGTCTGCCCACCGCATGTACCTTGGCCCGTCGAGACGGCATAGAGATTCCAATCGAGGACTCCTCTGCGCCGATTCATGATCGAGGCGGCGCCATCGTCGGTGCGGTCATGGTGTTTCATGATGTCAGTAAGACGCAAGCGCTGACCCATCAGTTGGCCTATTCCGCCCAGCACGATAGTCTGACCGATCTGCCGAACAGACTGCTGCTGCAAGACCGGCTTTCTCAGGCATTGTTGTCGGCCAAGCGGCACGGCACGGTGCTCGCTGTGCTCTACCTGGATCTAGACCGGTTCAAGCACGTCAATGATTCGCTGGGACACCCGGCGGGCGATCAGCTGCTGCAGGCGGTTGCTCGGCGATTGATCGAATGCGTGCGCGCATCTGACACGGTATGCCGCCTCGGCGGGGACGAATTCGCCGTGCTCCTGCCCGAGACCGACAGCCCGGGCGCGGTCCAGGTGGCCGAGCGCATCTTCCGCGACCTCGCCACGGTCACCGAGGTACCGGTGACGCTCAGCATCGGCGTCAGCAGCCTCGACGGGTCGATGCCGACGATCGAGCGGCTCTTCGACGAGGCCGACATGGCCCTCTACCAGGTGAAGCGGGCGGGTCGTGATGCCATCGCGGTGCGGGGTCACGAACGACCCGAGCCTTCGTGGGGCGAGCTGTAGGGCCGGGACCGGACCTGGTCCCGTCGCCACGCCGAACGGCTACCGGATTCAGTGGTCGACCGGCTCCGACGGCCGCAGCAGCTTGAACAGGTCGATCGGACCGAACCCCCGGACGTCGCGGGCCCCGAGCGGGACGGACGGCACGTCGGCGTCCCCGGCCAGGCCGGCCGACGCGATCACGTCACCGGGGGCCCCGACCTTGACGACCCGGGCGGCCAGATGGACGACGGGGCCGAACACGTCGCCGTCCCGGAGCATCACGCGGCCGGAGACGACGCCGGCCCGGACCTCGGGCAGCTTCGGATGGTCGTGCAGCCGGTCGGCCACCTCCAGGGCGATCCGGGCGGCCGCGGTGGGATCGTCCGTGGTGTAGAGGACCTCGTCCCCGATGAGCTTGACCACCCGGCCGCCGGCCGCGGTCACGGTGTCGGACGCCACGTGCTCGAAGTCGGCCAGCAACGTGCCCAGCTCATCCATGGGGACGTCCCGGGCCAGCTCGGTGGAGTCGACCAGGTCGATGAAACCGACACAGAGGTCGCGGGTCTCGTACCCGCCCTCGTGGCCGGATGCCGGCCGGCGCAGCTGCACGAGGTGCTGACGCAACAGCGTGTCCATCCCGGCCACCACCTCGGGGAAGAGCTCGATCGCCGAGGCGTTGGCCCGGGCCACCTCCAGGCCGCCCCCGTCCCCGTCCCGCACCGTCGGTTCCACGTTGGCCAGGAAGGAGGACACCAGCGCGTCGGCCAGGCGGATCGACGACGCCCCCATGACCCGGAGCAGCTGGAAGACCGCCTCGTCGCCGAAGAGGTCGACGGCGGACGGCACCAGCGCGCACAGTCGAGCCATGCCCTCGGAGAAGGCCCGCTCGTCGGGCCCGGGTTCGGTGAACCCGCAGGCCCGTACGATCCGGACGACCTGGGCCCGGTCCACGCCGGACCTCCGGGCCAGGTCGTCGACCGTCAGGGCGTCACCGTGACGGAGCGCGATCACGATGGCCACGGCGGGCAGCTCGTCGCGGAACTCGACCAGGTCGTCGAGGGTGGCACCCCGTCGGACGAGGTAGTGCAGGAGCTCGTGGCGCTCGGCCGCGTGCGGATCCTCCGGGTCGTACAGCCCCGCCTGCTCGAACTCGGCATCGCTGGCCATGTGGTCACGCTACCGCCGGTCGAGGTCCGCGGATCGCCCCCGGTGGGGTGCGGTCAGCCCAGCAGGCCGGTGAACCGGCGGGCGAACGTGTGGGCATCGCCCGGCCAGCGGGCCGACAGGTAGCTACCGTCGAGCACCGTGAACCCCCGGTCGTCCGAGCCCGGGGTGTCACGGGCCAGGCCGAGTGGGCCGCGGCTGAACCGGGACGGGTCGTCGAGCGCGGCCACCACCTCGTCCTCGACGTAGGCCGGATAGGTCCGGTAGTACCTCCCGAGCCTCCACGCCGTCGCCAGGTACGCGCCGCGCTCCATCGGTTTGGTCAGGCACGTGGTCCGTCGATCGGCCAGCACACTCCGACCGGTGGCCGGGTCGAGCGTCCGGGCCAGCACCAGGACCCCGTGGCAGATGGCGCCGACCGGGCGGCCGAGCAGCCAGACCGCCGCCACCGCGTCCCGCAGTTCCGGCGAGCCGAGGTACTGGCGCATGCCCGGGGCATGACCGCCGGGCAGTAGGAGCCCGTCGAACGCGGTCGGGTCCACGCTCCCCCACGGCACCGGGTCCCGGTAGGCGGGATCGTCCTGGAGGCGTCGGTAGAAGGCCTTCGGGCCGGCCGCCGCACCCAGCCGTCCGAAGAGCACACCGTCGAGCAGACGCTGGTCGGCGGTCGGTACGGTGCCGCCGGCCTCGGTGGCGAAGACCACCTCGTGGCCCGCCTCGGTCAGGTAGTGCCAGGGCACCGCCACCTCGGTGACGTCGAAGTCCTGGTCGGGAAGGGGCAGCAGCACGCGACGGGGCACCGACACGACGATACGCCCTCCGTCGTGGCCGCCGCCGGGCGCGGTCCGGGGAGGAGCGCCCAGGTAGGGCCGTTCTCCCCTACGGCGGGCCCCGCGACGGGGGCATGCTGGCATCGACCGGTCCGGCGGGTGCCCGGGCCGGCAGAGGGACGCCCATGGACCAGAATTTCCGCCTCGGAAAGATCGCCGGGATCCCGGTCGGACTCAACTGGAGCGTCCTCTTCGTCTTCGTGCTGCTGGCCTGGGAGTTGGCCGACCTCGTGCTGCCCCACGACCAGCCGGGCCACCCCGTGGCCCTCTACTGGGTCGCCGGGACGGCGACGACGGTCCTCTTCTTCGGGTCGCTCCTGGCCCACGAGGCGGCGCACGCCTTAGTGGCGAAACGCCACGGCATCGGCGTCCGCAGCATCACCCTGTGGCTGTTCGGCGGCGTGTCGGAGCTGGAGGGCGAGGCGCTCACCCCCGCCGTCGAGTTCCGCGTCGCGGTGGTGGGACCGCTGACCAGCTTCGCCGTGGCCCTCGCGGCCGGTGGCTGCTCGCTCCTCCTGCACACCGGGTCCGGCACCACGCCGGTGGCGGCGGCCGCGCTGGGATGGCTGGCCTGGATCAACATCCTCCTGGGCGGGTTCAACCTGATCCCGGCCGCTCCCCTCGACGGCGGCCGGATCCTGCGGGCGGTCCTGTGGCACCGCAGCGGTGACCGGGTCCGCGCCACCACCATCGCGTCGCGCTGCGGCGAGGCGTTCGGCTACGCGCTGGTGGTGCTCGGGGTCCTCGAGTGCCTGACGGTGGGTCTGCTCGGCCTGTGGTTCGTGTTCCTCGGCTGGTTCCTGCTGTCGGCGGCACGGGCCGAGCAGACCGACGTGCTGCTCCGCTCGTCGTTGGGTGACGTGCAGGTCGCCGAGGTGATGACGACCGACCCCGTCACGTTCCCGGCGTCGGGTTCCGTGGCGGAGCTGATCGATCAGCGACTCCACCACTACCGGTTCAGCACCTACCCCCTCGTGGCTCCCGACGGCCGGCTCGTCGGCCTCACCACCTTGGGGAGGATCCGCCACGTGCCGCCGGTTCACCGCGCGGCGACGCAGCTGGCCGACACCGCCGTCCCGCTGGAGTACGTCCCGGTGGCGCTGCCGGACGAGCCCGTGGCTGCGCTGCTGCAGCGCATGTCGGCCGCGCCCGACGGACGGGCCCTGGTCGTCGACGGTCGCGGGCGACTGGTGGGCATCGTGTCACCCAGTGACGTTTCCCGCTACGTCCAGGTGGCGATGCTGGGCCCACACGGCCGGACCGCCGCCGGGAGGTAGCGGGTCAGACCGGCCCGGTCCGGCCCACCAGTAGGACCGGGACCCGGCAGTGGGCGAGGACCTCCCGGGCGACGTCGCCGTGGTCGGACGGACCGGCGCGCGGCCAACCGACCGCCACCAGGCCCGGTCGCTCGGTTTCGACCGCGGCCAGGATCTCGTCGGCCGCCGCGCCGAGGCGCAGCTCCAGGCGGATTCCGCGGAGGTCCGGACCGCGGCGGGCCACGAACTCCTCGGCGTAGGCGTCCACCTCGTGCTGCACCTGATCGGTGAACCGGGGGATCTCCTCGTCCACGTGGACGACCACCAGCTCCAGGTCGGTCTCCTCGGCGAGTTCCACGGACCGCCGCAGGGCCGCGGTCTCGGCCGGGTCGCCGGCGACGGCCACGAGGATGGTGCTGATGGCGCGGTCCGCGTCGACCTCCGGAGGGACCACCACCACGGGCGTGCCCGTCCGCTCCGCCACCGCCAGCACCGTGTGGCCGCCCGGACGGGGACCGGCTGAGTGGTCCCGCAGCCCGACCACCACGACCAGCACGTCGTCGGCCGACGCCGCGGCAACGAGCTGCTCGACGGGGTCGCCGGACACGAGGCGCAGGGGCACACCCGCCATGTCCGCCGACGCGGTGGCCGACTGGTGTCCGTCCGTCGTGACGTGGACCGCCTCGACGTCCGCACCGAACGCCCTGGCCACGGCCCGGGCCACCGCCAGCACCGATCGCGCCTGCCCCGAGTTGTCGATCGCCGCCAGAACGGTACTCATGACATCAGCTCCCAGTCCGGCCCGCGGCGCCGGAATTCGAAGGTACCCGGCCCGAGCCGATGGTGCGACCGACCGACGACCAGCGAGGTCGGCTTGTCGACGGTGAGGTGGAGGCGGGCCCGCTCCTTGCGGAGGTGCACCGCCGCGCCGTGGAAGCGCACCCGCACCTCGAGGCCCGACCACTGGGGCGGCAGCACCGGCTCGACGTGCAGGCTGCCCGAGCGGGCCCGCAGGCCGGCGAAGCCGAAGGCCATGGCCTGCCAGAGACCGCCCATGGTGGCGAGGTGGAGGCCGCCCGAGCTCGACCCCGTGAGGTCGTCGAGGTCGAGGAGTGCCGCGGTGCGCAGCGACTCGAGCGCCGGCTCGAAATTGCGCACCCGCGCCTGGAGCGAGGCATAGATGGCGGGTGAGAGCGAACTGCCGTGGGCGGTGCGCGGCTCGTAGTAGCGCAGATTCGGCTCGAGGCTGCCGGGGACGACCTCGTCGGGCACCAGGTGGTGGAGCATCAGGACGTCGGCCTGCTTGACCACCTGGGCACCGTGGGTGCGCTCGGGTCCCAGGAGCAGGTCGGCGGCGATGGGCCGCCGCGGTGCCGCCTCGGCGATGATCAGCGGCTCGAGGCGGTGGAACCCGGCGAACTGCTCGTAGATCCCGGTGTCCCCGTCGTAGCCGTCGTAGAGGCCGGCGGCCAGCTCCAGCCACCGGGCGCGCTCCTCCGGGGTGACCCCGTCCGGGTCCACGTCCAGGAGCTCGGCCGCCCGACGCAGGTTCCACCGGGCCAGCACGTTGGTGCAGGCGTTGTCATCCACCGGCTCGTGGTACTCGTCCGGGCCGATCACCCCGAAGATGTGGCCCACGCCTTCGGCGTCGACGCGGATCCGCGAGGCCCAGTACCGGGCCGTGCCCGCCAGGAGCGTGCGGAGCGGTCCGGCGGCGAACGCCTGGTCACCGGTCCACTCGACATAGGTGTCGGCCGCCAGGGCGACCTGGGCGACGATGTGCTCCTCGAGTTGACCTGTCCGGATCGGCACCAGGCGACCGGTGCGGTCGCGGGCGCTGAGCGGGGTGACGTCCTCACCGGTTCGGGCCGACTCCCACGGGAAGCGTGCACCGTCCCGGCCGAGCGCCCGGGCGGCGGCCAGTGCGGCCGGCAGGCGGCGCAACCGGTACTCGAGCATGGCCCGGGCCGACGCCGGATGGGTGGCGGCCAGGAACGGCAGCACGAAGGCATCCGCGTCCCAGAAGACGTGCCCGCTGTACCCGGATCCGGTCAGGCCGCGCGGGCCGACCGCCGCCTCACCGGCGTCGCCCACGGAGCCCATCAGGTGGAACAGCGCGAACCGGACGGCGGACTGCAGCCGCTCGTCCCCCTCGATGGTCACGTCGGCGTGTTCCCAGCGATCGGCCCAGGTCCGCCGGTGGGACGCCAGCAGCCGGTCGACACCCACACCCGCCTGCTCGATGGCCGCGGCGGCGACCGCGTCCGGCGGTGGCGGCGCATCGCTCCCGGACCGGACGGCCACCACACGATCGACGACCGCACGGGTCGGCTCGACACCGGGATTCCCCGTCCGGCGCACCGCACGGGTCTGCACGCCGGCGGCGGCGATGCCCCCCGGCGTGCCGGCCACCCGCATCCACCGCGTCCCCGCCAGCCGTCCCGTCTCGACGCTGTCGGCGTCGCGTGGCGCCCGGACCGGTGGTCCGGTGCGGTGACCGGTCGGCACCTCGGCCCGGAGCACCGCCGTCGTGGGACGGTCCAGGGCGAGGAACCGGACGCTCGTCACGACGGACGACCCCGACCCGCTCCGCTCGTGGACCAGGCCGGACCGCAGGTCGAGGAGCCGGGCCACCGGTGCCGCCCGCCGGGACGGACCCAACGGGAACACCACCGGCCCGGCGAGGAGGTGCGTCGTCGGCCCGTTGCCGTCGTAGACGGACGTGGCCACGGTCCAGCCCTCGTCACCGCGCTCGCCGGCGAGCGGCGGCCCACCGGACCCCACGCGGCCGTCTGCCAGTGCGAACAGGACGTCCTGGTCCGGCATGGCCCGGCTGCTCCGCAATTCCGTCACCACGGTCCATCCGGGCTGTCCGACCGCCTCGGGGAGCGAGCGTCCCCGTCGGCGCCGAAGCTGATCGGCCAGCACGCGTCGGAGCCCGGCTGCGCCCCCGGCCACCGAGAGGAGCCCCGGCCGGTCCCGGGCGTCGCGGGCCCCGACCAGCACGAAGGTCGCCTCCCGGACATCGGGGACGACCACCGGAACGGCGCGGTGGGGCAGCCAGGCGGCGCCGTCGACCAGGACGAGCAGCGTCCGTGGGTCGATGCCGCGCCGCCAGAGCTCATCGGCCGCGCCGAGCGCGATGTCGCCGGTGTCGATGAGCGAGAGGACCACACACGAGCCGCTGACCGTGACCCGGGCCACCTCGATGCCCTCGGCGCGCGCCACGTCGGTCGCCACCTCGACCAGTCCGGCCACACCACCGATGCCGTGGTCGTGCAGCATCCGCTTGAGCGCCGTATGGCTCGGCGCGGTCGATCCGGGAGCCAGGTCGATGACCGCCCGGCCGAGGGTCCCGTCCGCCGGCTCCCGCCGGGCCTGCAGGCCGAAGGTGTGGAGCTGCCCGACGAGCGCCTCGCCGACCCGGGTGAGCAGGGCGGCGTCCTGTTCGTCCGTGGCGCCGTGCAGCACGGTCAGCTCCGTGCCGCTGACCAAGGCGCGGCCCGAGCCCCGGCTGTCCGCCACGAGCACAGGGACGGCCTCCGCCGGCAGCCGGCCGAGGCGCGCGGCCAGGTCGTCGACGGAGCCCGGGGCGACGTAGGCCACGGCCATCCCGGCATCGGCCAACGCCCCGAGCGACCGGGCGGTCCGTTCGGCGAGCGTCGCCGAGTCGCTCCACAGCAGGACGCCCTCGAACCGCCGGGCCAGCTCGCTCGGCACCCGGGCCGGGCCGTCACCGCGGGGGGGTCGTGAGGTCACGGCAGCAGCTCCGCCAGGTCCCCGACCACCACGTCCGCGCCGTGCTCGGCCAGGGCGCGGGCCTGACCGACGCGGTCGACGCCCANNACACCGGCCAGCGCGTCCTCGATCACCACAGCCCGCGACGGCGGCACACCGAGCACACGGGCGGCCTCCACGTAGGTGTCCGGAGCCGGCTTCCCGGGCAGGTGGAGCTCGCGGGCCACGAGGCCGTCGACGC
>PMFY01000243.1:0-7584 GCA_003157945.1 Acidimicrobiaceae bacterium
GTGTAGCCGCTGAAGTCGGCGTAGATCTGGACCGCATAGCCCCAGATGGCGAACAGCACCTCCAGGGCGGAGTGCTGGTGGGGCGCGGCGAACACCGGGTCGACCACGTACGCCGACAGGTAGGACGAGAGCACCACCTTCTTCGCCAGCCCGGCGGAGATCAGCCAGAAGGCCTCCACGTAGTGGACGTCGTCGGGGTTGCGCATCGAGCGGATCTGCGGCAGGAGCTCGGTGCCGCGCACGATGGGCCCGGCGATCAGGTGGGGGAAGAAGGACAGGAAGACGGTCACGTCGATGCCGCGGGCCGGCTTCAGCACGCCCCGGTAGATGTCCACCACGTAGCTGATGGCCATGAAGGTGAAGAAGGAGACGCCGACCGGCAGGGTGACCGTGAGGAGGGGGATGGGCCGGCCGAGGCCGAGGGCGTGGGTGACGTTGTCGATGTTGACGGCCACGAACCCGAAGTACTTGAACCACACCAGCAGTCCCAGCAGGAGCGCGAGCGTGGTCCAGAGCACCACCTTGCGCCTGGTGCCCGTCGCCGGATGCACCAGGCGGCCGCCGGTGTAGGCGATGCCGGTGGCGGCGGCCAGCAGGAAGATGAAACGCCAGTCCCACCAGGCGTAGAAGACGTAGCTGGCCACGACCATGAACGCCTTCCATGGCCCGGCGTACGGGGTCAGGAGCCATTGCACCGTGAACACCACGGCGAAGAAGATGGCGAAGTCGATGGTGGGAAAGAGCACGGGACCGTCGTTCGGACAGGGGTTCGGACAGGGGGTGGACGCCCGCGCCCCCGGACGGGGGCACCGCTGCGGACACTATCCGGTGGGTCCCCCTCGTCAGGTGATGCGCGCACGCCCGCTCAGCCACACCGTCCCCCGGGCTCCGGGGCCCGGGTCGGTACGCGACACGACCCGCAGCCGGGGCCGCGGGTCGTGTCGTGGCGAAGTCTCCTGTTCGGCGTCCGGGCGGTCCCGTCAGGCGCCGGCCCGGGGGATCAGCCGCGGGCCTGCAGGGCCTCGATGAGCTTCGGGATCACCTTGTGGACATCGCCGACGATGCCGAGGTCGGCCACCTGGAAGATGGGGGCGTCCTGGTCCTTGTTGATGGCGACGATGTTCTTCGAGTTCTTCATCCCGACCATGTGCTGGGTGGCGCCCGAGATCCCACAGGCCATGTAGACGGTGGGCTTCACGGTCTTGCCCGTCTGCCCCACCTGGTGGGAGTAGGGCACCCATCCGGCGTCGACGATGGCCCGGCTGGCGCCGGCGGCGCCGTGGAGGAGCCCGGCGAGCTGCTCGATCAGGACGTACTGCTCCTTCTCGCCCAGGCCACGGCCGCCGGAGACGACCACATCGGCCTCGTCCAGCTTCGGCCCGGTGCGCTCCTCGACGTGGCGGGCCACGATGCGGGCAGCGTTGGCGGCGCCGGTCTCGGGGGCGGGCGCGGCGACCACCGCGGCAGCGGCGCCGCCCGACGGCTCGGCGGCGAACGACTTGGCCCGGATCACGAAGATCCCGGGGCCCTCGGCCGTGAACCGGGCCGTGAGCATCTCGGCACCGCCGAAGATGGCGTGCTGGCTGGCCAGGCCCCCGTCGCCCTCCGTCAGGCCCACCACGTTGGTGAGGACCGGGCGGTCGAGCTTCACCGACAGGCGACCGGCGATGTCCCGGCCGTCATAGGTGGCGGGCAGGAGCACGGCGTCGGGGCCGGTGCCTCCCGCGACGGCGGCGGCGATGGCGGCGGCCACCGGTGCGCCCGGCAGCGCCCCACCCAGGTCGCCGACGTCGTGCACGGTGGTGGCGCCGTACTCGCCGAGGGTGCCGGCGGCGGCGGCACCGTCATCCCAGACGACGGTCTCGACCGTGTCGGCCAGGGTGCGGGCGTGGCTCACCAGCTCGAGGGAGGTGGTGGTGGGGGCGCCGTCGACGACTTCGGCGACGACCCAGATCTTGGCGATGGACATGTGTGGTGTTCTCCTCTACCCGGTCTCAGATGACCTTGAGCTGCTCGAGGAACTCGATCACCCGCAGGTGACCCTCTCCCTCGTCGACGACGATCTCACCGGCGGCCCGGGCCTCGGCCGGGGCGACGTCGGTGATCTCCTGGCGGGCACCGGCGGCGCCGACCTGGCCGGCGTCGATGCCGAGGTCGGCCACCGTCAGGTTCTCGACGGGCTTGGACTTGGCCGCCATGATCCCCTTGAAGGACGGGTAGCGGGGCTCGACCACACCGGCGGTCACGGTGACCACCGCGGGCAGTGGGCACTCGACCTCGTCGTAGCCCGCCTCGGTCTGACGCTCGACCTTGACGGACGACCCGTTCACCTCGACCTTCTTGGCGAAGGTGACCGAGGGGAGGCCCAGCAGCTCGGCGATCTGNNCGACTCGGTGGCGGCCAGGATCAGGTCGGGCTCGGCCCGCTTGATGGCGGCGGCCAGGACCTTGGCCGTCCCGAGCGCATCCGTGCCGGCCAGGGCCGGATCGCTGATCAGGATCGCCTTGGCGGCGCCCATGGCGAGCGCGGTGCGCAGGCCCGACACCTCCCCGTTGGGGGCCATCGAGACCAGGGTCACCTCACCCCCGCCGGCGGCATCGGCCAGCTGCAGGGCCATCTCGACGCCGTAGGCGTCGGAATCGTCCAGGATCAGCTTTCCGTCACGGACAAGGTTCTTCGTCCCCGGGTCGAGCGCCGGCGGAGCGGCGGGGTCGGGGATCTGCTTCACACAGACAACGACGTTCATGACCGTGCATTGTTGACGAAAAATGACCTTCCCGACCAATCGGGACCCCGGCCCAGGTCAGGAAGCCCGTGTCCCGGCACCCGCCGGGCCCCCGCGCGCGGCCTCACGCGCCGTCGACGGCCCGGCGGGCGGCAGCGACGTCGTCGGTGATGACCGTGTCGACTCCGGCGTCCAGCACCGCGGCCAGCACGGCCACGTCGGCCACCGTCCAGGCGGCCACGGCCAGTCCGACGTCATGGGCCGCGGTCACGGATGCCGTGTCCACCAGGTTGACCGGAAGGTGGACCGCGGCGCAGCCGAGGTCGAGGGCGCCGGAGATGCCCACGCCGGCGTCGAAGGACGGGAGCACGAGCAGCCCGCACGCCAGGTTGGGATCGAACGACCGGACGGCCGCCAGTGCCCCCGACCAGAAGGACGACACCATCACCCGGTCGGCTCGGCCGGATTCGTCGACCACGCCGACCACCAGGCCGGACGCCCGCTCGGTCGGATCGAACGCCGGCTCGCCGGGGTGGTTCTTGATCTCGATATTGACCAGCATGCCGACGCAGGTGTCGAGCGCCTCGGCCAGGAACGGGATGTGGGCCGGGAGGTCCGTGGAGGCCAGCTCGTGCACGGGGCCGATCCCGGGGACGACCGGGTCGTGGTGCACGGCCAGAGCCCCGTCGGCGGTGACGCGCACATCGAGCTCCACGCCATCGGCGCCGAGTGCCCTGGCCAGGAGGAATGCGTCGAGCGTATTCTCCCGGACCCCGGCGCCCGGGTCCGGACTCCCCCGGTGGGCTTGGACAGCGGTGGGGGCGGTCACGCTACGCACTCCTTCCGACACCTGACGCGACAACGGGAAATCTGTCTCAAATCCCACGTAGACGCCACAAAACTGCTTGCAACGGTGTGGGGCGCTGGATACTCTAGTGAACGAACCCTGAACGGCCGGTGACATCTTTAGCGCCGAGCTATGTGAAAGAAATCACAAGAGGGTCATTCGAACGGTTGAGTGGAGGAAATCGGCATGGCCCTCATGTGGAATCGCACGGTCGAGTGGGATGAAGGTGACTGGCGGCAGTTCGCTGCCTGCCGGAGCACCGAGCCCGATCTGTTCTTCCCCATCGGGACCACCGGGCCNNGCCACCAACCAGGAGTCGGGCGTCTGGGGCGCCACCTCCGAGGAGGAGCGACGCAAGCTCCGCAAGGCGTGGCTCGCCGCCCGCCGCCGGGCCTCCTGACCCAGGTCCCTCCGCCTCACCCTGGCCCGACCCACGACGCACCGGCCACCGGCCACCGGCCACCGGCCACCGGCCACCGGCCACCGGCCACCGGCCATAGCCCCCACGCCTTCGGCTACTGACCGATCGGCTGTGGCTCCCTCGCCGGCAGCTCGATGACGACGAGTGTGCCGTTCTCCCCCTCCCCCCGGGTCCGACGGTCGACCATGGTGATGGTCCCGTCGAGCTGGCTGCGCACCAGGTCGCGCACGATCGACAGACCGAGGCTCTGGGTCTCGTCGATGTCGAACCCGTCGGGCAGGCCGGACCCGTCGTCCAGGACCTCGACCCGCAGCAGGCCGTCCTCGGCCGACAGGTCGACCCGGATGGTGCCGGTGAGGTCACGGTCGGATGCGCCGTCGACGGCACCGTCAGCGCCGTCACCGTCCTCCTCGGCCTCGAAGTCGAGGAAGGCGTGTTCGATCGCGTTCTGCACCAGCTCGGCCAGCACGACGGCGAGCGGCGTCGCCACGTCGGCCGGGACCTCGCCCAGTCCCCCGTTGACCTCGAAGGTCAGGTGGCGTGACACGACCGAGTCCCTGGCCATCCGCAGCAACGACGTCACGATCTCGTCGAACGGGACCTGGTCGCTGGGCTCGCGGGACAGGATCTCGTGGACGATGGCGATCGACCGCACCCGACGCTCGGCCTCGAACAGGGCCACCCGTCCACCGCCGGGGGGCAGGCGCCGGGCCTGCAGGCGGAGCAGGGCCGAGATCGTCTGCAGGTTGTTCTTCACCCGGTGGTGGACCTCACGGATGGCGGCATCCTTGGAGAGCAGCAGGCGGTCGAGCCGCCGGACGTCGGTCACGTCGCGCAGCAGGACGATGCACCCGGTGACGTCGTCGGACTGGACGAGGGGGATGCAGTGCAGCAGCACGGTCACGTCGGGACGGCGCTCGACCTCCTCCACGACCGGCAGCGCCGAGGCCAACGCCCACTCGATGGCCGACTCCTCGATCCCGAGGTCGGTCAGTCGGCGGCCCTCGATCTGGGAGTACATGCCCATGCGATGGAGCGCATTGGTGGCGTTCGGCGAGGCGTAGCGGACGCGCCCCTCCTCGTCGACGAGGACCACGCCGTCTCCGACGCGGGGCGCCTCCTCGGTGGCGACCTCCTCGCTCGGGAACGGGAAGGTCCCTTCCGACAGCATGATGGCGAACCGGTTGAACACGTCGCGGTAGGTCCGCTCGAGGTGGCCGGGCCGGCGGCCGGCGCCCGCCGACAGCCGCGTCAGCACCGCCACCGTCTCCCCTTCGTGGCGCACCGGGATGCAGTGCAGCCGGACGGGCTCGCCGCCCGGCTCCAGGAGCATCTCCCCACGCGAGGACTCGCCCGTCTCGTACGTCAGCACCACCAGGGGCCAGACGTCGGCGTCCACCGTCTGGCCCACCAGGTCGTGCTCGACNNGACAGGTCGGCCAGGATGCCCCAGGTGCCGAGCAGGCGTTGGAGGTGGGCCAGCTGCTCCTCGACCAGGTTGGTGCGCTCGAAGGCCAGTTCGGCGGGAGTGGCCACGGGTCAGCCGTCCTGTGAGGTCGGCGGGAAGGGAGAGGGTGCTCCCGACGGCCCGGCGGCGGTAGATGTCGGCACGGGACCCACGGCGATCTCGTGCGGCTCCCGCTTGCGGAAGCCCCGCAGGGACGACACGCCGGCATCCGTGAGGAGCGTCCGGAGGTCGTCGGCGCGCTCGGCGACGTCGGGCAGCGTATGGGCGTCCGAGGCGGTGGTCAGCGGCACGCCCCGTTCCACGAAGCGCCGCAGCAGCGGGGGCGCCGGGTACTCCTCACCCACGGGCTTGCGCCAGCCGGCCGACGAGACCTCGGCGGCCATCCCGGAGGCCACGGCGGCCTCGGTGATCCGGTCGTAGAACTCGTCGGGCACCGCCGGGCGGCGGCCGGCGATCTTGACCAGGTCCGGGTGGGCGAACACGTCGCACACACCCGAGGCGCCCAGCTCCTCCATCGCCCGGGTGTACTCCTCCCACACCACGTCGATGTCGCGGTGGTCCCACTCGGCCAGCACCTGCGGGTCGCTGAGCACGTCGAACCGCCACGTCCCGAGCCAGTGCACCGAGCCCAGCAGCACGTCGAACGGATACCCGTCCAGCAGGTCGGCCACGTCGTCCATGCGGTCCTGGTAGTAGTCCACCTCGAGACCCAGGACGACCGGCAGCCCGGCATCCTTCACGGCCTGCACCACCTCGACGTAGTCGTCGAGGTCGACACGGGCGTGGTGGTCCCAGTAGGCGGCCATGCCGGGGCGGAGCTCGTCACCGGGGAGGTCGTCCCAGAAGCCGCCCAGGCGGTCCCTGGCCTGGGTGAACCGGAAGAGGTGCTCGGTGACGGCGATCTCGGTGACGCCCTGGGCGACGGCCCGCTCGCAGTAGGCGGCCACCTGGTCCACGGTGGTCTGGGCGTCGCTCTGGCTGTGCGGCCAGAGATGGAGGTGGTAGTCGAGCACGAGGTCCTTTCGCGGTGGCGTCCGGGCTCAGCCGGCCCGGCGGATGAGCGTGACGCCGTCGCGGACCGTCGTCTGCACGGCCACCACCCGGGGGTCGGACGCCACGAAGTCGTTGAACTCCCGGAGGGCGACCGTGTCGGCGGTGGTGTCCGACGGGTCGAGCAGGCGCCCGGACCACAGCGTGTTGTCGGCGGCGATGAGTCCGCGGGGCGCCAGTTTGGGCAGGACGGCCTCGTAGTAGGCGCGGTACCCGGCCTTGTCGGCGTCGAGGAAGACGAAGTCGAAGGGGCCGTCCAGGGAGGCGATCGTCTCGATGGCCGGGCCCTCGACCACGTCGATCCTGTCGGCGTACGGGCTCGCGGCGATGTGGCGGCGGGCGAAGGCGGCGTGCACCGGGGACAGCTCGCACGTGACGATCCGGCCCCCGGGTGCGAGTCCGGCGGCCATGGCCAGCGCCGAGTAGCCGCCGAAGGTACCGACCTCGAGGACCGACGTGGCCGACAGGGCGAAGGTGAGGAGCTCGAGGTACCTGCCCTCGAGGCGCCCCACCATCATGTGCGGCGACTCCAGGGTCTGCATCAGCTCGGCAGCCAGCGCGTCGAGATGGGCCGGCGGCGCCGTCGTGTGCTCGGCGGCGTAGGCCTCGAGCGCGGGGTCGACGATATCGGTCACCTGTGCATCGTACGACCCGACGGGGAGGGTCGTCGCCGGCCCGTCGCTCCCGGATCCGCCTCTACACCCAGATCTGCTCCCCCAGCCGGAGCAGGCCGGCCAGGTCGTAGATGTCGGTGTCGAAGAACGGCACGGTGGCCAGCACGTCCGGGGCGACGGCCAGGCTGGCCCGCTCCTCCATCTCGCGCAGGGCGACCACCTGGAAGTTGAGGTAGCTGTCGGCCACCTCGGTCAGGACCCGGGCGATCTGGGCCGGGTCACCGAGGGTCGCGTCGGTCGACGTGAGCACCGGCGACAGCTCGGCGGCCAGGTCCTCGGCCCGGTCCTTCAGGGTTTCGGCCACCTTCGCTCCGGCCCGGCCCTGGAGGTAGTCGGGCAGGACCTTGTTCAGCACGATGGCCCCGAGGTGGAGCTTCCGCTCGGTCAGCTGCTCGGCGAA
>PMFY01000243.1:7612-7916 GCA_003157945.1 Acidimicrobiaceae bacterium
CGCTCGACGAAGCCGTCGTACATGGTCTGGAACAGGATGAAGAACTCGGCGATGTCCTGCAGGAACTGCGAACCCAAGATCCGGTCGGCGATCTGGTAGAAGGGCCGGGAGGCCATGTTGACCAGGCGGGACCGGTAGGGGACGATCAGCATTTTGAGCAGCCGGGAGCGGAAGAACTCGGCCATCCGTTGCGGCGCCTCGATGAAGTCCAGGGCGTTGCGCGTCGGTGGCGTGTCCACGACGATGAGGTCGTACTTCCCCTCGGAGTGGATCTCGTAGAGCCGCTCCATGGCGATGTAGTCGT
>PMFY01000442.1 GCA_003157945.1 Acidimicrobiaceae bacterium
CTCGACCTGGGTGAGCACGCTCATCAGGTCGTCGTGGGGGTCGACGCGCTTCTGGCCGAAGAGCTCCGACGCGTAGGCGTAGAGCTCCATGGACGCCATCTGGGCGGCCTCGCCGGCGGACTGGTACTCCGGGTCCTCGGACCCGATCATGCGGTTGGACCAGTCGAACATCCGGTGCCGGTCCTCGTTCGGCACGCCGAGCAGCTCGGCGATCACCACCAGCGGGAGCTCCGCGGCGATGTCGGTCACGAAGTCGGCCGAGCCCTTCTCGATCACCGAGTCGATGATGTCGTCGGTGGCGGCATGGATGCGCTCGTGGAGCTGGTTGATCATCCGCGGGGTGAAGCCCTTGTTGACGAGACGCCGGTAGCGGGTGTGGAGCGGCGGGTCCATGTTGAGCATGACCAGCTGCTGCTGGGCGAGGTCGTCCTCGGCCAGCTCCCACAGGTAGGTGGCCTTCCTGGCCGACGAGAAGTGCTCGTAGTCCCGGTTGACCTGGGTCGCCTCGGCGAGCGTGGTGACGGCCCAGAATCCGGGGCCGTCCTCCTCCTCCTGCCACCACACGGGAGCGTTCTGGCGCAGGAAGGCGAACCACTCATGGGGCACCCGCTCGGCGAAGACCGTCGAGTCGAGCAGGTTGATGTCGTCGAAGCTGACCCCGCTGATGTCCAATTCCGTCTGACCCATGTCGGACGCCCCCTCCCGTTGATCGGACACCGTGTCCGAAAGAGTGGATCGTACGTCCGACCGGCGGGGGTGTCAACGGTGTGTGCACCTGGACGGTAGGGCGCCCGGATGGGCGACCCGGGCGGCGGCCGGGGCGGGGCGGCAGGTTCAGCCGTGCCGGAAGTCACGTCGACCAGTCGACGGCTCCGTCGATGATCACCCGGGGCTCCTCGGTCAGCACCACCTCGAGGTGGTCGGTGTCCAGGAACTTGGCGATGTCCTCCATCATGGCNNGCTCGTAGCGGATGACGTACTTGGCGGCACTCGAGTTGGCGATGAGGGGGCCGTGGTGGTCGCGCCAGTACTCGTGGAACTCGGCGGGGGTCAGCCCCTCCTTGCGCCGGAGCATGCAGGTCAGCTTGATCATGGTCGGTGTCCTCTCCCGGTGACGGCGGCCGGTGGCGGTCGCGGACGCTCCCCGACCCGGCCCAGAGGTTGCCCCGCCCGGCCCGCGCGGGCAAACCCGACAGCTCAGTTGACAGCTCAGCCGACGGTGGCGCAGAAGAGGTCGGCGATGTAGGGGAGGCCGATCGGCTCGTCGAGGCGGTCGGCCAGGTCGGCCACGGAGCCGAGGATCTCCCGGCGTCGGTCCTCCGGCAGGACGGCGATGTAGCTACGGGAGGCCACCTGCTCGACGAACGCCACGCGGCTCAGCTGCTGCACGAACCGGAATTGGGTGCGCTCGACGGGCCCGAACAGCCCTGACGCGTCGATGGCCGGCCCGAAGTCCTTGCCCACCGGATACGGCTGGTGCACGTCCCACTTGCTGAGCCGGGTGAGCTCGGCGACGACGGGGTCCGACTCGTCGCGTTCGTTCCACACCAGGCCGAGGCCGCCGCGGGGACGCAGCACCCGGGCGATCTCGGCCAGGGCCCGCGGCGCGTCGAACCAGTGGAACGCCTGGGCCACGGTCACGGCGTCGAAGGACCCGTCGGCGAACGGCAGGGCCTCGGCGGTGGCACCCACCTGCGGCGATCCCGGCACGGCGGTGGTGAACACCTCGCGCATGGACGTAGACGGCTCGGACGCCACGACCGATGCGCCACGGGCGACGAGCTCCCTCGTCAGTTTGCCGGTTCCGGCGGCGATGTCGAGGACCCGGCGGCCGGGTACGAGGCCGAGCCTGTCGACGAGGTGGTCGACCGCCGCGTCCGAGTACCCCGGCCGGGCCCGCTCGTAGAGGGCGGAGCCGGTAGAGAAGCCGGACCGTCCGAGCAGGGACTTGTCGCCCAGGACCCGGGAGACCTCCGGGCCCAGGCCGTCGCCCGGGTCGTCACCCGGGGCCGGGGTGCGGTCGTCACTCACGTCCCCATCGTAGGGAGGACGCTCCGGTCGGTGCCGGACGTCCGGGGCGCGGAGGCAGGGGGTGGGATCGTCGGGGAGGCCACCGGTCAGATACCGTCGCGGGGTGAGCGCTGCTGACCCGTACCCCGACGCCGGGGCCGACGTCCCCGCGACGGCCGGGCCCCGCCCGCACGTCGCCGATCCGTCCCTCCATCCGGGAATCGCCCGCCCCCGGGACCTGCGCCGGCTGCGGCATCGGGCGTTGCACGCCCTCATCCACGGTGGGTGGGACTGGATGGCCCGGCACGGCGCCACCGGCCCCGGCGATCGCCTGGCCGACCGGTTCGGTGCGTTCGGACGGGGGAGCTGCCTGGCCTTCCCGACCGGTGCCGTCTTCGGTGAGGAGTGGATCCACATCGGCGAGGACACCCTGGTGGGCCCCTACGTCAGCCTCTCGGCGGGCATGGTCCCGGGCCAGAAGATGGTGACCGATCCCGTCGTCCGGATCGGCGACCGGAGCATGATCGGCCGGGGCAGCCACATCGTCGGCCACTTCCAGATCGACATCGGCAGCGACGTGCAGACCGGGCCCTACGTCTACATCACCGACCAGAACCACGGCTACGAGAACCCCGACGAGGTCGTGCACGTCCAGTGGCCCCATGACGTACCGGTGATCATCGGTGACGGCAGCTGGATCGGGACCGGGGTGGTGATCCTGCCCGGCACCGAGCTGGGCCGCAACGTGGTGGTGGCCGCCGGCGCCGTGAACGTGGCCGTGTTCCAGCTCCTCGCCCGTGGCGTCCCGCAC
>PMFY01000297.1:0-1298 GCA_003157945.1 Acidimicrobiaceae bacterium
AGCAGGATCTCGATGGCCCGGTAGATCTGCTCGTCGAAGTCGACCTGACCCCGCTCGGCCAGCGCGGCGCGGAACCCGTCGAATCCCTCGGCGACGCCCGAGGCATCGGGGTAGGCGTCCTCGGCGGCCTCGGGGGAGACCAGACCCAGCCGGATCAGCGACAGGGCCGCCAGGAAGGGAGCGGTGGTGTCCGTGTTGGCCTGGCGTTTCACCTCGAACAGCTCACCCACCAGGTCCCGCACCGCCGGCTCCTCGAGCACCCGCACCGGGCCCGAGTGCCCGGAGGAGTTGCACACCCAGAGCGCCAGACTGTTGAGGGTGCGCACGTGGGGGCCGTCCGGGCCGAGCACGTCGAGGAGCGCGAGGACGACCGCGTGGGGGCCGCCCGTCACCCACCCGAGCGACGACAGCGAGCTGTGGACCAGCAGCGTCGAGCCCGGGGCCACCCCCAGCGCGGCCAGGTCGGTGGCGAGGCCGTGGCGCGTCACGGGCCGCGGCTGGTCGTGGTCGATGGGCCCCACGGGCTCAGGTTACGGGCGCAGGCCCGGGGCTGCCGACGCGCGGTCGACGGAGGAGGCGCCGGGCCGGACGGTCCGGCGGCGGGGGGGACCTCTCTCGTACGCTGGACGGATGTCGTACTCGACCGCGCTCTCGGTGTTCGCCATCGCCGCGGCGGTGGCCATCGCCCCGTTGTGCTCGGAGGTCCTCCGTCGCTGGCGCATCCCGAGCGTGCTGTTCGAGTTGGTCTTCGGGATCCTCATCGGCTCCCAGGTGCTCGGCTGGGCCAGTCTCGACCCGTTCGTCAACGGACTCTCCACGCTCGGCATCTGCTTCCTGTTCTTCATGGCGGGCTACGAGATCGATTTCCGCAAGCTCTCCGGCCACCCCCTCAACCGGGGGATCGTGGGCTGGCTGGCGTCACTGGTGCTCGGCCTCGGCGTCGGCGTCGTCCTGCTGCTGTCCGGCTATGTCATCTCCAGCCTGCTGATCGGCCTGGCGCTGACCACGACGGCGATCGGGACGCTGCTGCCGATGCTTCGGGACCGCGACATGCTGGAGTCGCCGTTCGGCAAGTTCCTGGTGGCGGCGGGCACCGCCGGCGAGTTCGGGCCGGTGCTGGCCGTGACGGTGCTCCTCGGCGTATCGAGCCCGGAGGCGGAGCTCCTGCTGCTCGTCCTGTTCGTCGTCCTGACCGTGGCCGTGGCCTACGTCGCCTCGCGGCCCCAGCCGCCCCGGGTGGTCGAGACGATGCAGCGCCACCTCGGCACCTCGAGCCAGCTGCCGGTCCGGATCGTCCT
>PMFY01000297.1:1368-5459 GCA_003157945.1 Acidimicrobiaceae bacterium
CGCGCTGTTCCACAGCGCCGCCACGCTCGAGCGGGTGCCCGTCTTCCTCGGGCTGTTCCTGGTGGTCCGCGGACTGCCCGCGCTGCTCGTCTACGCCCGGGTGCTGACGTTCCGCCAGCGGAGCGCGTTGGCCGTCCTGCAGTCGACGGCGCTGCCACTGCTGGTGGTGATCTCCGACATCGGCCTCGCCACCCACCGCATGCTGCCGGTCAACGCCACGGCGCTGGTCGGCGCCGGCATGGTGTCGGTGCTCGTCTTCCCACTGGTCGGCTTCGCCATCGCCGGCTCCGACGCGGGCCCGGTCCGTACGGAGCTGCGCGACCGGTCCGACCCGGCCCGCGACTTCCTCTGAGCCGCGACGGCCACCCCCCTCGTCAGGCGTCGAAGCGGACGAAGGACTCCTGCTCGTAGCCGAGCAGCCGCTCGTACTGCTCCCGCAGGTCCGCCGTCCGGGAGGGGTCGTTGGCCAGGTTCACCAGCTCGTGCGGGTCGGCGTCGTGGTCGTACCACTCGTGGTCGTTGTCGTCGAAGGCGCAGTCGACGTCGAAGAGCTTGCGGCCCGGCGACTTCCCCCACAGGCCCGTGCCCGGCTTGCCGCCACCGATCCCGTAGTAGCGGGCGTACTTGTCCCGCCCGTCGAAGAAGCCGCGCAGGGCGTAGCGGACGCCGTTGAGGTTGGTGGTCTGGGCCGAGTCCTGGGCGAAGAGGATGTGGTCGCGGACGGAGGCCGAGGGATCGGCCAGCACCGGGGTGAGGTCCTCGCCCTGCACCGTGGCGGCCGCGGTCGCCGGGTCGACGCCGGCCAGCGCGCAGACGGTGGCGGCCAGGTCGACGTGGGACCCGAGGGCCTCCGTGACGGTGCCGGGGGCGGTGGTGCCGGGAACCTTCACGTAGAGCGGCACCCGCATGATCTCGTCGTAGACGAACGGGCCCTTCGAGCGCAGGCCGTGGGAGCCGCACATGTCGCCGTGGTCGGACGTGAAGACGACCACCGTGTCGTCCCATCCCCCCGCGGCCTCGAGGGCGCCCAGGACGGTGCCGAGGCTCCGGTCGGCCAGCTGGTGGAGGTGGACGTAGTAGTCCAGGTGGCGCAGCCAGGCCGCCTTGTCGGACGGGTCGATGTAGCCGTAGAGGCCGTGCTGCTGGTCCCAGCGCCACTGGCGGTGGGCCTCGGGCTTGGTGTGCAGCGGGTCGGCGAAGTTGGCCGGCAGGGTGTCGCACACCTCCGGGTACGGCTCCCGGTAGACGGGCACCGTCTCGTCGTCCTTCCACGCGGCGGACTCGAGCACGCTGCGGATGCGGGCGACCTCTTCGGGGTGCGCCTCCTCGTAGCCGGGCTGGTCCACCGGAAACCACATGACGTCGTGGGGGTTGACCAGGGCCACCGTCAGGAACCACGGCCGGTCGCCCCCCTGGTCGGGACCGGCGTTCTCGGACAGCCAGTGGGCGGCGTTGGAGGCGATGACGGGGTCGAAGTGGACCCCGGTGCCGGCCCAGCCCATGAAGTGCCGGTCGTTGCCGTCCCAGTCGGCGAAGCCGTACGCCTCCATGTCGGGCGCGGCTGCGTGGGAGAGGTGCCACTTGCCGATGTAGGAGGAGCGGTACCCGGCGCCGTCGAGCAGGGAGCCGAGCGTCGGCGTCGAGGTCGGGAGCTCGTCGTGCTCGGGCATGATCACGTTGTCGAGCACCCCGTGGCCGGGCAGGTACCGACCGGTGAAGAGGCTGGCCCGGCTGGGGGAGCAGGGGGACGAGTGGGTGAAGTAGTTGGTGAACTCCAGGCCCTCGGCCCGCAGGCGGTCGCGCCAGGGCAGTGCCGTCCCCGGGGGCAGCCACGAGCGCTGGCGCTCCTGGTCGGACACGACGAGCAGGATGTTCGGGCGCTTCGGGGCGGGGGCGGTGTCGGCCATCCCGGAACGGTACCGCCCCGGGGTCGCCCCGTCGCGTCCCACCCGCACCGGGCGGGGTAGGCACAAAACTGAAATCTGTTCTACATTTCGTCCGTCACGTTCGCCGCACGCCCAGGGGGAGGCCCGACATGGCCGACAGCGAGGTCCTGCACGCAGAGCACCGGCTCGAGTATCCGTACTCGCGCTCGACCGGTCCGATCATCGGCGCCTTCCTGACCGCCCTGCGCGACGGCCGGTTCGTGGGTGCCACCGGCACCGACGGCAAGGTCATCGTGCCGCCGACCGAGTACGACCCGCTGACCGGCGACGACGTCGGCGAGCTGGTCGAGGTCGGCCCGGGCGGGGTGGTGGAGTCGTGGGCCTGGGTGTCCCACCCCCTGCGCAAGCACCCGCTCCGGTCCCCGTTCGCCTGGGCCCTCATCCGGCTGGACGGCGCCGACACGGCGCTGCTCCACGTGGTGGACGCCCCCGGACCGGACGCCCTGGCCACCGGCGCGCGGGTGACCGCCCGGTTCCGGGCCGACGACGAGCGCATCGGCTCCATGGCCGACATCGAGGCGTTCGTGCTCGAGGGAGGTGCCGCCTGATGGCTGACGAGACCACCGAGCAGGGGCCGGTCACGACGCTGGCCACCCCCATCAGCCTCGACTTCGAATTCACGCCCGGGATCGCCCAGTCGAAGTTCCTCCGGGGCCTGGAGCGGGGCGAGTTCCTCGGCCAGCGCTGCGCGACCTGCGGCAAGGTCTACGTGCCCAGCCGCGGCACGTGTCCCACCGACGGGGTGCCCACGACCGAGGACGTCCTGCTCGGCAACTCGGGCACGGTCACGACCTTCTGCGTGGTGAACGTGCCCTTCGCCGGCCAGTCCATCGAGATCCCCTACATCTGCGGCCAGATCCTCCTCGACGGCGCCAACCTGTCCTTCATGGGCCTCCTCCAGGAGATCCCCGTCGACCAGGTCCGGATGGGCCTGCGGGTCGAGGCCGTCTGGGTCGACGAGGGTGATCTCACGCCGTCCCTGGCCTCGGTGAAGTACTTCCGGCCGAACGGCGAGCCGGACGCCGACTACGAGACCTACAAGGAGTACCTGTGAGCGCCGCCGGAAGGACCGTCCGTCCCGTCTCCATCGCCTCGTTCGCCCAGTCGCAGAACGTGCGCCGCGACAACGAGCGCAACGAGGCCGAGGGCCTGCACCCCGTCATCGCCGAGGTGTTCGGCAACATCGGCATCACCAAGGACGACGTCGAGTTCATCTGCTCGGGCTCGACCGACTACCTGATCGGCGGGCCCTTCAGCTTCGTGATGGCCCTCGACGCCGTGGGGGTGTGGCCGCCGCGGTCGGAGTCCCACGTGGAGATGGACGGTGCCTGGGCGCTGTACGAGGCCTGGGTGCTCCTCCAGGAAGGCGAGATCGACGCCGCCCTGGTGTACTCGTTCGGACGCTCGTCGCTGGGCGACCTGAACGAGATCCTGACCCTGCAGCTCGACCCCTACTACGAGGCCCCGCTGTGGCCCGACATCGTCAGCCTCAGCGCCCTGCAGGCCCGGGCCCTGATCGACTCGGGCAAGGCGACCGAGGCCGACTTCGCGGCGATCGCCGCGCGGTCCCGGCGTGACGCGCTGGCCAACCCCAAGGCCCAGGTGGCCAACGACGTGCCGGCCGAGACGCTGCTGCAGGACGACTACGTGGTCGCCCCGCTGCGACGGCACGCCCTGCCGCCGATCACCGACGGCGCGGCCGCCATCGTGCTGGCCGCCGGCGACAAGGCCACGCAGTGGTCCGAGCGCCCGGTGTGGATCACCGGCTTCGACCACCGGATGGAGACCCACGCGCTGGGCGCCCGGGACCTGACGTCCTCGCCCTCGGTGGCCAAGGCCGCCGAGATGGCGGGCGTGTCGGCCGGCAGGGTCGACATCGCCGAGTTGCACACCCCCTTCGCCCACCAGGAGATCATCGTCAAGGAGGCCCTGGGCCTCGACGACTCGGTGGTCATCAACCCGTCGGGCGGCCCGCTGGCGGCCAACCCGCTGATGTCGGCCGGGCTCATCCGCATCGGCGAGGCGGCCAGCCGCATCCGGGCCGGCCAGGCCGACCGGGCGGTGGCCCACGCCACCTCGGGCCCGTGTCTCCAACAGAATCTCGTGTGCGTCCTGGAGGGTGCGTGATGGCAGAGCGCTGTGCAG
>PMFY01000275.1 GCA_003157945.1 Acidimicrobiaceae bacterium
GGTGCCGCGCCACCACCCCCACCGCCGGGCGCCGTCCCCGGTGCCGTGCCGGGTGCCGCGCCACCACCCCCACTGCCGGGCTCGTTGCCCCCGCTGTCGGTGCCGGGGGTAGCGCCACCCCCGCCGCCGCCACCGATGTACGCACCGATGCCGCCACCGCCTCCGCCGGCGACGTATCCCGTGACGGGCTACGCACCACAGTCACTGTGGCCTCTGGCGCTGGCCAAGGGCGCCCGGGTGCTGGCCATCGTGTTCATCGTGCTCGGCGCCGTGGTCAGTGTCGGGTTCAACTCGATCGACCGGAACGCGAACTTCGGTCCCCTGAAGGGTCTGGATCAGGCGATCGCCCGGTTGGAGGTCGGGGTCGCCCACGACAGTCTGAGCAACGCCACCGACACGTTCAAGACGTCGACCCAGCAGTGCGACGCAGCGCCGGACCCGATCCAGTGCCTGGACCAGGCGGCATCGTCGCTGGCCGGTGCGTTCCAGACCTACGGTGACGCCCTGTCCAGGGTCAACTACCCCGACTCAGCGACGACCCAGGCCCAGGAGGCCGAAACGGCCGCCCGGACCGCCGCCGCCGAGGTGAGCGACCTGTCCCGTTCCGCGGACGTCGAGTCCTACAGCGCCACGGCACAGAGTGCAGGTTTCGAGAGTTCGCTCCAGGCCGTGGACAGCACGTACAGCGCGCTCTATTCCGCCCTCGGCGGCTGACGCCGCTGGCACCCGACGGTCGCCAGGGTGGGGGGTGGCTGGACCACGGCACAGCGTCAGCCGAACCATCGACCACCGTTTCGAACGGGTCCTGGGGCAACGGTTCCAGCAGCTGCTCCCGTGCAGTGGCCCGAAGATCGTTAGCTGCAGATTGATCGACGAAACACATGGGCCGCGGTGGGCACTGAGGGCCGGTGTCACGGTTGTCTGGCAGCCCTGGGCCGTGGATCACAGAGCGAGATGAAGTCGCAATGCCTCATCCAGGTCTGCCACCAGTTCCGAGGGCAGCTCACCCACCAGAACTCCGATCCGCTCAACTGCCACGGCCCTGACCTGTTCGGCTTGAGCCTTCGAGTCGTGGCGCAGCCCGGTCCTCGATGCCGGCAGGAGAACCTGGAACGGGTAGACGCGAGCGGTCCTCGAGGTCACCGGCACCACGGTGAGCACACCTCGCCCGATGCGTTCGGCGGTGCTGTTTGCTCCGTCGTTGCTCACGATCACCGCCGGTCGGCGCGTGTTGGCCTCGCTACCGCGCACCGGGTCCAGATCAACGAGGCGCACCTCGCCTCGGCGCATCAGGTGAGACCGTCGTCGACCGTGACGTTCCAGAGGTCGGCCTCGGCTCCAGTCGCCCACTCCTGCCAGGCGTCCTCGTAGGCACCTCCGAGTCCAGATGCGCGGAGGAGACGCACAGCCTTATGGAGCACGGCGGAGCGGGAGGCGAATCAGCCGGCGATCTACTTGTAGTCGCGCGCTCTGCCGGCCACCGGGGACAGGGCAATTTGGGATCAGGTGCTGCTGGATTCGCCACCAGCATTCGGGATCAAGCTACGAGCAGGCGAAGACCAAGGTCCGCCTCTTCGAGATCGAGGAGGTGGCTATTGCGTTCAGCCCACCGACCGGATTCGAGGTCAATACGAAGGCTCCGCACTGCCCTCTGCTCGGCGTCCGTCCCGACTCTGGCCCATACCGATATTCCGCGCCGTACGTTCTCGTCGAGATACGACGCAGGCCGTCGCCAGTAGGCCTCGAAGAAGCCGTCAACGCAATCCCAAGGAATGAGTACCGGCTCAACGCGGGCCCCCATCGCGCTGGCCAGCACGGTCGAGATGCCGACGCGGGAGGCAGCAACCTCGGGTAGGTAGTCACGCGTGAGCCAGAACCGGTGACGCCAGGCCCGCTCACTCGTATCACAGGTGAAAACCACCACGCGGCGAGCTACGCGTTGCATCTCGCGCACACCCGCGATCGGGTCCTGCCAGTGGTGAACAGTGGCAAAGGCCATCGCCGCGTCAAAACTCTTGTCCTCGAACGGGAGTGACTCCGCAGTGGCAGCTACGCACACTGATGCGTTTGCCGGACGTTGCGCACGCATGACCGCTGATGGCTCCACGGCGATGACTTTTCGGTCAGGGGGCTCGTAGTTGCCGGTACCGGCGCCAACATTCAGGACGGTTCGTGCACTACCGAGTGCAGCCCAGACCTGCCCAGCGATCCTCGGCTCGGTGTGACGGGTCACGGTGTAGTTGACACCGATGGTGTCATACAAGTGCGCGCTGGTCATGGCGCCTCCGGTGCTGGCTATCACCACCATAAGCGCAGGTCTGGGCCGCTTGCTCGCCGACAGAGGTTCCCCTCCCGTCCGACGATCGGGCACGCTCGGTGATTAGGGAATCGAGATGATCACGTTGGCGACGGTGGTCTGACCGCTATGGACGACGGCCCGTGTGCTGGTCAGGGCCGATTGGTCGTCGGTGCTCACCAGATAGCCGCCAGGTGTGAGGTGAAGCCGATACGCCTCCCCTCGACGGAGACTGATCGATCTCACGGTGCGACCCGCTAGGGACACGATCACCGTCCCGCGAACGGATGTAGCCGTGGTGTCGACTGCATGGGCGCTCGGGCATTGACCAGCCGTGATTCCGCCGCAGTAGTAGATGCCGCCGACAAGCGCACCGGTAGTCGACGGAGGCGATCCCGCGCTGCAGCCGGCCAGGAGGATCAGTCCAGTGGCAAGTCCCGCCGCGTTGCCCCGCTTCACGGGTTGATCGTGTCACGGGATGGACCGGAGCACCTCGCACCCGGCGTTGAGGGGCGGCGTTCTCTTTCCGCGTCGGAGCTTCGGATCATTACGGAGAGGAATGGGGTGTCTTCAACCGATGAACGCAACACCCGACTCGGCGTGTAGCAGGTCAATGGATCTTCGAAGTGCTACCGGACTGCGCTACATTCGGAGTTGTCGTCATCGGTTAGTCGCCGAGCCAGAATTGCATGGGACGACGGGTCGGCACTGCGCCAGCAGTAAGCACGAGTGGGGTAGTTCATGAGGCGGAACGGCGGGGGCAGGTTGACCGGGCATCTCGATTCCCTCGACGGGATCAGGGCCATCGCTATCGGTGGAGTGTTCCTCCTGCACGCCGACAAGAAGTACTTCCCCGGCGGATTCCTGGGAGTCGACGTCTTCTTCATCCTGTCGTCGTTCCTCATCACCAGCATTCTCCTCCGGGAGCGCCAGGGAAGGGGCAAAGTTGACTACGGAGCCTTCTACTGGCGTCGCTTCTTCCGCCTCGCTCCGGCGCTGGTGCTCTGGCTGGCCCTGATCGCAGCACCCACCGCGATCCTCAGCCACCAGGCGTCGACGATCCCGATCAGCACGGCCGGTGCACTCTTGTACTTCAACGACTTCTTGGCCGCGTTCACCCACAAACTCGGATCCGCCTATGACCAGTCGTGGTCGCTCTCGGTTGAGGAGCAGTTCTATCTGGTCTGGCCTTTCGTCTTTGCACTAGCCGTGGGGAAGCTCACTCCGATCGGTCTGCGACGCGCCATGATCGGGTTCGTCGGTGTGTCCGTAGTGATCTGGCTGGCGATCGGGAACTACTCGCTGCCCACCGGGCATCTGGTACCTCTCGCGCTGGGCTGTTGGGCTGCCTGCTGGTCCATCCAATCGCGACAGACGAGTCGGCTCGCGCCCGTGCTTCGAGACAACCGACTGGCCCTTGCCTGCCTGCCCGTCTTCGTCGTGGCACTGCTGGTCAACGTGCCGGGGGCTAAGGGCGATGCACTCTCGCTCCTCGTCGCCCTGGCTGCCACTGCGTTGCTGCTTCACTGCACGCTCAATGCAGAGTCGTTCGTATCCCGAGCCTTGGCGAGCCCGGTGCCTCGTTGGATCGGCGTTCGCTCCTACGGAATCTACCTGTATGGGCTGACCCTCCTGATCCTGGTGCCCCTGGTCACTCATCTGAAGCTCCACGAAGCACTACCGGTCGACGTGGTGGTCATCACCATCGTGGTCGCCATTTCGTACCGCTTCGCTGAAGCCCCCTTCCGGTCCTGGGGGAGGGCATGGCTGATGCGACGGGGGGAAGTCGAATCGTCGGACGCCGAGCTCGGGCTCGTGGGGATGGCGGACGAAGACGGCAACCGGGAATGAACGAGGTGGTCCACACGCCCGGACGCGCCCTTCGATGATGCCTTCTGCTGGCGCTCGGGTTATCGGGATGCCACGAGTCCTCGGCGCCAGGAGTGACCTCGAGACGTGCTCGACATCCCACTACGACACAGAGACTGCTCACCTGACGGAAGCACTGGCGATGCTGGGGCCATCGGACCCGTCAGTGGGTCGGCGGACCGGCTGGAGAACCGACGGAGTGTCGCCCAGCACCGTTGATGGTGGCCGGGTCCTCGCCGCGACCTGCCGTACGATGTGCGGCCATGGACCTGACCCGACGGACGCTCGTCAAGGTTCCCGAGATCACGGCGCTGTTCTGGATCACGAAGCTCCTGACCACCGCCATGGGGGAGTCCACGTCGGACTACCTCGTCAACGCCGTGAGTCCCGTGGCGGCCGTCGCCGTGGGCACCCTCGTGCTGCTCGGCGTGGTCACCTTCCAGATCCGCCAGGACCGCTACATCCCCTGGGTGTACTGGCTGGCCGTGCTGTTGGTGGCGGTCGTCGGGACGATGGCGGCGGACGTCCTCCACATCCAGTTCGGCATCCCCTACGTGGCCTCGTCGGTGTTCTTCGCCGTCGTCCTCGCCGTGGTCTTCGTCGCCTGGTACCGGGTGGAGGGCACCCTCTCCATCCACAGCATCGACACCTCCCGCCGCGAGCTCTCCTACTGGGCGACCGTGATGTCCACCTTCGCGCTCGGCACCGCCCTCGGCGACTTCACGGCGACGACGCTGAAGCTCGGCTACGGGGCCTCGGTCATCTTCTTCGCGGCCCTCCTGCTGGTCCCGGCCCTCGGCTACCGGTACTTCCACATGGGTGAGGTCCTGGCCTTCTGGATCGCCTACGTCCTGACCCGACCGGTCGGTGCCTCGATCGCCGACTGGCTCGGCAAGCCGACCCATGCGAGCGGGCTCGGGCTCGGCGACGGGCACGTGAGCCTGGCCCTCGGTGCACTGTTCGTCGTGGCGGTGGTGTTCCTGAGCCGGGCCCACGCCCGCTCCGGGCCACCCCACCGCGACGCTCCGGCCTGACCGGAGGCGACCCCTCCGGATCCCGGACTACCCGATGCCGTCGGGGGCCCCTTCGCCGCCGTCCCCGGAGTCTGTCCCGCCGTCGGCCCGCCACGAGCGGAACAGCTCGGTGAACTCGTCCCGCGCCTCGGGCGAGAGGTCCCCGGGCGTGAGGCGGCCGGTGGTGGCGATGGTCACCCGCATCTGCTCGAGGTACGCCGAGCAGTTCGGGCAGCCGCGCAGGTGGCGTTCGAAGCGCCGCCGTTCGGAGCGGGGGAGCGCGCCCTCCAGGTAGTCGCTGACCAGCTCGACCACCTGCTGGCACACCAGTTCGTCACGACGTCGGAGCAGAACCATCAACGTCCCCTCGTCTCGAGCTCGGACTCGAGCGCGGTGCGCAGTCGGCTGCGTCCCCGGTGGAGGAGCACCCGTTGGTTCCCCTCCGTGATCCCGAGCACGTCGCACACGTCCTCGCTCGGAAGTCCCTCGACGTCCCGGAGGAGCACCACGTCCCGTTGCCGGTCGGGCAGCGCGTCGATCGCCTCGCGCAGCAGGGGCCCCCACGCCGCGGCGACCAGGCGGTCGTCCACGTCGGACTCCCAGGGGGTGACAGGCTCGGCCCACGCCCCGGAGCCGTCGAACCGGTCGGGGCTGACCGCGGGCTCCGTCGGGTCGACCGACACGTGGCGGTGCTCGCGCACACCCGATGTCCGGGCCCGGTTGACCAGGATGCGGAACAGCCAGGTCTTGAACGACGACCGACCCTCGAACCGGTCGACCCCGCGTACGACCCCGATCCAGGTGTCCTGGACGACCTCCTCGGCGACGGCGTCGTTGGGTACGAACGTGCGGGCCACGCGCAGCAGTGAGCCGTTGTAGCGGGTGACCAGGACGAGGAAGGCCGACTCGTCACCGGCCCGGAGGCGGGCCAGCAACGCCTCGTCGGAGTCCGGGGAACCCATGGGCTGCACCCTAGGCCGACGCCACGCGCCTCCGGACGCACCACGGGAAGGCACGGCGGTGCGGGGAACGGTGATGGCGGCGACCTCCTCGGTGACGGCGGTGGGCACGGAGGACAGTCCTGCCGACCCGGCGCCGCGTTACGGGTCCGGGCCCCGGGTGGCTGCGAGGAATGGAGGGCTGTAACGCGACGTCACCGGTCCGGACGGTCCACTGACCATTCCGTCAACCTTTCAAGGAGAACCCATGCGACACATCGTTCGACTCGCGGCGATCGCCGGCGCGGCCGCCACTCTCGGTACGCTCTTCCTGCCCGCGGTGGCCGGCGCCGACGGCTTCGGCCCCGGCCACGGTGGCGACGGTGGGCGCGCCGGTGCCCCCGTCTACGTCCTCACCAACGACCCGACCGGCAACCAGGTGGTGACCTACCTGTCCGACGGNNGGAGCCGTGACGTTTCTGTTTGCGCGGAGTTTCGTGCTGGAGCCGGGCGCACTCTTTCCCATCTCGTTTGCCGGACAGCCGCACGGCCTCGGCACGTCGATCGCCGGCGCCGCCGTCGACAAGCTGGCGTCCCAGGGGGGCCTCGCCGCCGATCCGGCCGACGGGCTCCTCGTCGGCGTCAACGGGGGGAGCGGCACCATCTCGGTGTTCCACACCTTCGGTTCCTCCCTGAGTGCGCCCCGGGTGATCCCGTCCGGGGGGTCGACGCCGGTAAGTGTCGCCGTGCGCGACGGTCTGATCTACGTCCTCGACGCCGGCGGAGCGGGGTCGGTCCAGGGGTTCTACGCACGGACGCTGTCGCCGATCCCGGGGAGCAACCAGTCGCTCGGGCTGACCCCGGGCGTCGCCCCGGCGTTCCTCCACACCCCGGGCCAGATCGGGTTCACGCCCGACGGACGGCACGTCGTGGTGACGACCAAGGCCAGCGGCAGTGCCATCGACGTGTTCAACCTGACGTGGTTCGGCGGCCTCGCCGGAGCGCCTGTGGTGAACCCGTCGGCGACCCCGGTGCCGTTCGGGTTCACCTTCGACCGGTCCGGGCACCTGGTGGTGACCGAAGCCGCCACCAGCGCGCTGACCACCTACTCGGTGGCCGGAAACGGGGACCTGACCGAACTCGGGTCGACGGTCGACGGACTGGCGGCGCTGTGCTGGGTGGCCACCAACGGCACGTTCTTCTTCGGAGCGAACGCGCGAAGCGCCACGGTCACCAGCTACACCCTCGGGTCGACCGGGACCCCCGCGGTCGTGGCCACCACCGCCACGGACGCCGGACCGGTGGACCTCGCCGCATCGGCCGACGGTCGGTCCCTCTACGTCGAGACCGGCGCCGGTGACCTGGTCGACTCGTTCGCCATCGGTTCCGGCGGCTCCCTGGTGTCGACCGGGTCGGTCGCCCCGGAGCTCCCCGGCCACTCGGGCCTGGAGGGCATCGCCGTCGGGGGCTCCCCCTACGGTTCCGACGACGGGGGCTTCTGACCGTCGGTTCCGACGGTGGAGGAGGCGGCACCCCGCCACCTCCGCCGTCGGGCGGCACCCCAGATCGCACCACCCCCGGGTGGCACCGGGCCGGTCCTGGTCGCCACCCGACGGGCGGGTCCCGGGACGATCAGCGCTCGGCGATGACCCGGTCCAGCTCGGCGAAGATCTGGGCCTTGACGGCCTCGTCTTCGACGATGGCCTCGATGACC
>PMFY01000371.1 GCA_003157945.1 Acidimicrobiaceae bacterium
CACATCGACCACGTCTTCGGCGTCCACCGGTGGGAGGCCGACGCCGAGGCCCACGGCTGGCCGGCACCGGAGGTCGTGGCCCACGAGGCCGTGGCCGAACGGTTCGACCGCTACGTCCGCACCGCCGGGTACAACACGGTGGTCAACCGCCGCCAGTTCGGCCTGGACGACCTCGAGTGGCCCACGCGGTACCGCTATCCCGACCGCACCTTCCGCGACCGGCTCGACCTCACCGTCGGGGGCGTGCGGGCCGAGCTCCACCACGCCCGCGGCGAAACGGACGACCACGCCTGGACGTGGTTCCCGGCGCAACGCGTGCTGGGCACCGGCGATCTGTTCATCTGGGCGTCGCCCAACGCCGGCAACCCCCAGAAGGTCCAGCGCTATCCCCTCGAGTGGGCCGAGGCCCTGCGCCGCATGCTCACGCTGTACGACGACGGCGCCGCCGGCCCGGAGGTGCTGCTGCCCGGCCACGGGTACCCGATCATGGGCCGGGACCGGATCCGCCGGGCCCTGTCCGAGACGGCCGAACTGCTGGAGTCGCTGGTGGCCCAGACCCTCGAGCTCATGAACGGCGGGGCCCGCCTCGACGAAGCGATCCACACGGTCACCCCGCCCGCCCACCTCCTGGCCCGGCCCTACCTCCAGCCGGTCTACGACGAGCCGGAATTCGTCGTGCGGGGCATCTGGCGCCGTTACGGCGGCTGGTGGGACGGCAACCCGGCGACGCTCAAGCCGGCGCCCGAGGCCGCCCTGGCCAGGGAGCTGGCCGACCTGTCCGGCGGCCCCGGTGCGCTGGCCGACCGGGCCCTGGCCCTGGTGGGGTCGGTGGACGCGGGTCCGTATCCGGAGGAGGCGCTGCGCATCGCCGGGCACCTGGCCGAGCTGGCCTGGCTGGCCGCCCCGGACGACCCGGGCGTGGCCGACGCCCGCCGTGTCGTCTTCACCCGACGGGCCGACACCGCCACGTCGACCATGGCCCGGGGCGTCTTCGGCTGGGCCGCGAGGGAGTCCCGGGGCACCCGCGCCGCCGGTCCCTCCGACCCGGTGGGAGAACCCGAAATTCCGCCCCTGTGACCAGGGGTTTCGCGCTCCCTCCCTGCCTGGTGGCTCAACTTCTCAATTCCGCGCGGACCCCACTAGTGTTTCGCCCGTGATCGCCTTCACAAACGGATCTCCGACGCCCCTGCCCGACCGCGACCGAACGTCTGCCGACACGCCGGAGGCCCCGGCCGCCGGGCGCCGGTGGAAGCGGTGGGCCGCCGGACTCGCCGTGGCCGCACCCCTCGTCCTGGGGGGTTGCAACTTCTATCCGAGCTACGGCGCCAGCCGAGGCGCCACCACCCAGGGGCAGGACACGTTCAAGCTCTACTCCGGGATGATGACCACCGGCATCATCATCGGCGGGTTCGTCGGCCTCCTGATCCTCTTCACCGTCCTGCGTTACCGCCGGCGTTCGGACGAGATGCCGAAGCAGTTCCACGAGAGCATCCCGATCGAGATCCTCTACACCGGCATCCCGGTGCTGGTCGTGGCCGCCCTGTTCCTGTTCACCGTGATCACGGAGAACAAGGTCGACGCCACCGTGCCGTTGGCCGCCAAGATCACCGCCACCGGCAACCCGGTGGTCGACGTGAAGGTGACGGCCTTCCAGTGGGGCTGGCGGTTCGACTACCCGAACGACAACGTCTCGGTGTCGGGCGAGGTCACCAACGGGCCCCAGAACCACGGGCCCCAGATGGTCCTCCCCTACGGCCAGACGGTCCAGGTCACGCTGGTGTCCAACGACGTCATCCACGGCTTCTACGTGAGGGACTTCAACTTCAGCCGCTACGCCCTGCCCGGCGTGGTCAACACGTTCGACCTCAACATCATCAATCCGGGCTTCTATCCCGGGCAGTGCACCCAGATCTGCGGGCTGTACCACTCCGAGATGCTGTTCAGCGTGCGGGCCGTCAGCCCGGCCCAGTACCGGACGTGGCTCCAGGGCGAGGTGGCCACCGGGCACACCATCAAGCGGGTGCCCGAGCCGGCGGCCAACACCCCTCCGCCGTATGACCACGTGACCACGTCCAACGCCCTGGCTGCGCCCGCTTCGAAGAAGGGTTCCCTGTGACCACCACCNNCTGATCGAGCCCGAGGAGCCGGGCGGCCCGGACGCCCAGGGGCCCGGGTCCCACGGGCCGGAGGACCACGTCCACGAGGCCGAGCACGAGCACCACGGGCCGAAGGGCATCCTCAACTGGCTGACCTCGACCGACCACAAGGTGATCGGCAAGTCGTACATGATCACGTCGCTGGTGCTGTTCTTCATCTCCGGGTCGATGGCCCTGGTGATCCGGGCCCAGCTGGCCAACCCCACGTCGTCGCTGGTCAACTTCCAGACGTACAACGAGCTGTTCACGATGCACGGCAGCCTGATGCTCTACCTGTTCGCCGGCCCCTTCGCCTTCGGCGGCCTGGCCAACTACATCGTGCCGCTCCAGGTCGGGGCGCCCGACATGGCGTACCCCCGCCTCAACGCCCTCTCCTACTGGCTCTACCTGGGCGGGGCGTCGATGATGACCCTGAGCTTCGTGGTGGCCGGCGGTGCGGCGAGCTTCGGCTGGGTGGCCTACGCCCCGCTCTCCAACTCCATCAACTCCCCGGGCACCGGCACCGACCTCTGGCTGCTGTCGCTGGGGCTCACCGGGTTCTCGGCCATCTTCACCGGGGTGAACCTGGTGGCCACGATCTTCTACCTCCGCGCACCCGGCATGACCATGTTCCGGGTGCCGATCTTCTCGTGGAACATGCTGGTGACCGGCATCCTGATCCTGATCGCCTTCCCGGTGCTGTTCGGTGCCGTGGTGATGCTGTTCTGCGACCGTCACTTCGGCACGCACATCTACTCGGTCCAAGGAGGTGGTGTGCCGGTGCTCTGGCAACATCTCTTCTGGTTCTTCGGGCACCCGGAGGTGTACATCCTCGCCTTGCCCTACTTCGGCATCGTGACGGACATCATCCCGGTGTTCAGCCGCAAGCCGCTCTTCGGCTACCGGGGCATGGTGTTCGCCACCCTGTCGATCGCCGCCCTGTCCACCGGTGTGTGGGCCCACCACATGTTCACCACGGGCGTCGTGCTCCTGCCCTTCTTCTCCCTGCTGTCGTACCTCATCGCCGTGCCGACGGGCATCAAGTTCTTCAACTGGA
>PMFY01000108.1:0-3769 GCA_003157945.1 Acidimicrobiaceae bacterium
TGCCCAGGCCGAGGTCGGGGCTCGGCGGGTGCACTCCGCGGTGGGTCACACGGCCAGTGTAGGCACCCGTCGGTCACACGCCACGGGGGCCGCCCCCGCCTAGGGTGGGGTGGTGCCCACCAACTCGTCACCGTCCGCGGAGCGCGAGGACGCGGACATCGCCCGGGTGGAGGCACTCGCCCGGGTGCGCTACCTCCTCCTGGAGCTGGGCTGCAACGACGAGGAGATCGACCGCGCCGTCGAGGACGACGTGCTCGACCTGCTGGTCGTGGACCACCTGCTCGTGCCGACCGGGCACCGCCTGACCCAGTCCGAGGTGGCCGTTCGGACCGACATCCCGGTCGACGTGGCCAAGCGCTTCTGGCGGGCGCTCGGATTCCTCGACGTGGACGAGGACGAGCCGGCGTTCACCGACATGGACATCGAGGCCGTCCAGCTGTTCCAGTCGCTCGTGGCGCTGGGCATCGTCGACCTGGACTCGGCCGTCCAGATGGCGAGGGTGATCGGCTCGTCGATGGCCCGGATCGCCGAGGCCGAGACCGCGCCGGGCACGACGCCCATCCTCATGAGCACGGGCGACAGCGTCCTCGACGCCGACGAGTTCGCCCGGCAGGCCGAGGCGTCGATCCCGGCCATGACCCGACTCCTGGAATATGTCTGGCGCCGCCACCTGCAGGCCGCCACCCGCCGGGCCATGCTCCACCGGACCCGTGGCGTGGACGAAGGGGTGCGCCCCGTCATGGCGGTCGGCTTCGCCGACATGGTCGGCTTCACCGTGCTCAGCCAGCACCTCGGGGACGAGGAGCTCGCCGCCGTCGTGGCCCGGTTCGAGGAGCTGGCCCACGACACGGTCGTCGCCCTGGGCGGCCGGGTGGTGAAGATGATCGGCGACGAGGTGATGTTCGTCGTCCAGAGCGCGTCGGGCGCCGCCCAGATCGGTCTGAGCCTGGCCGAGGCCTACGCCAGTGACGATCTGCTGTCCGACGTGCGGGTGGCGCTGGCCGTCGGCCCGGTCCTGGTGAAGGACGGCGACTTCTACGGCCCGGTGGTCAACCTGGCCAGCCGCCTCGTCAACGTGGCCCGCCCCGGTACCGTGCTCATCTCGGACGAATTCAAGCTGGCCCTCGAGGCCGAGAGTGCCGAGAACATCGACACCCGCCCGCTCCGGACCCGCAGCCTCAAGGACCTGGGTCGCGTCCAGATGTGGAAGCTCATCCGGGCCGGTTCCGAGCCCGGCGCCGACAGCCGGCGCACCATGCGCTGGGAGCGCCTGGGTGAGGTGCTGCGCGAACTCGACGAGCTTCGCGAGCGTGGCGAGACGGCCGTCGGTCGGCAGGGGGGCTCAGCGGCCGTCCAGCCGGACGGTGGCGATCCCGTGGGGTCGTAGCGCAAACGAGTCCTCGAACGGCGCGACCGGTCGGCCCCGCAGGTCGACCAGCCACCCCGTGCACCCCGGCAGCGTCACGTTCGTCCGGGTACCCGTCGGGTTGAATACGCGGACTTCGAGCGCCCCGGCCAGGCGCCGTACCGACGAGACGCGGGCGCCCTCGACGGAGAGCGCCGAGCCCCGGTCGGGCCGGTCGCCTCCCCCGAAGGAGCTGGCCACCTGGAGTGGTACCAGCACGTCGTCGGCCAGCTCGTAGGGATCGTGGTCACCGACCGCCAACGCGTAGGAGACGTCGATCGGGCCGAGCATCTGGGGCCCGTCGAGGGGGTCCATGGGACCCGCCGGCAGCGGACGGTAGGCCATGCCCAGCCTCGACAGCATTCCGGTGGCCCGCAGCAGGGTCAGCGCGAGGGTCCGGGCCCGGGGCCCGTCATCGGCCACGTCGTCGATGTCGATGAGCTCGTACTCGAGGAGGCCCTCGTGGACGACGGTCAGCCCTCCGGCGCGCACGAAGCGGCGCGACGGGAAGGTGGGCAGCCCGAACTCCTCGGACCGCCCTTCGGCGGTGAGCCCGCGTTCGACCTCGGTGAAGGCGCACTCGGCCCGGGACGTGGCCGCCGGCTCGGGCAGCGGCAGTCGGACGCGCAGACGGTGGTCGCGTGCCGGATTGGTGAACCGGGTCCGGACCCGCAGCAGCGGCTCGTCGGCGCGTAGCTCGAGCGTGGTCGTCACGATCGCCTCGCGGGCGCCGACGCGGGCGTGGGACGCACCGTCGACGTACTCCGGCCACGTGTAGGTCGCCACGATGTCGACGGTCGCCCGGACGGGGCCGTCCTCACCGGGGGTGACGACGACCGCCATGGGCTCGTCGACCACGGTGTCGTTGGTCGGGGGCGAGTAGTTGTAGGTGTCCCCGTGGTCGCCGCCGTCGACCAGGCGGCCGTAGCCGGGCACGCCGTCGATGGAGAACGTTCCGTCCGCCGGGTCGATGACCACCTCGAGGAGCCCGTTGGCCAGGGTCACGCGGCCGTCGGGCCGGTCGATGCGACGAGCGGGTCGGTCGATCGGCTCCGGTGCGAACCGGGACCAGCCGAATCCGGGCACCGGTGCCTGCCGGGCGATCAGCCGACGGACCGCCGGCTGGTCGATGAACAGTCGCACCTCGGCGTCCGGGCGCTCGTTGAGCCGGCTGAACAGTTCGGCCTTCACCTCTTCGAGGGGAACGCCGTCACGGGGCTCGGGGCCGACCACCACGGTGACGTCCAGCCCCGTCTCGTCCTCGCTCAGGCCCACATCGGTCACGTACGCCTGGTCGTCGAGCCGGGCCCCCTGCATCAGGCCGAGCATGGTGCGCACCGTCTCGCCGTCGAGAGTGATCGATCCCGGCAGGCCGGCCCGCTCGGACAGGACCTGCACATCGGATCCCGGGTCGCCGACGGCCGGCACGATCACCTCGACCAGGCCGGACCGCTCACCGGCGGTCGGGTTGACGACGACCGGCCCGGCGCTCGCCATCGAGCCGCTGACGGCCTCGAGCACCTGCTGGGTCAGGCCGTCGCCGATCTGGCGGGCCTCCGCGTACCGGTGGTTCACGGCATCGACCACCTCGTCGGCCGAGCAGGCGCAGATCGAGTCGTGGGCCGCGTTGCGGATGAGCAGGGTCCAGGCGATGTCGAGGAACGCGCCGGGCCACCGGTCGGCCGGCAGGAACAGCGCCGACAGGGGCTCGGCCAGCTGCTCGATCGACCGCTCGGCGCGCGCGGCCGCCTGCTTGACGTCGACCCGGTTGGAGCCCACCCCCATGAGCACGTTGGAGCGGAATCCGGACCGCAGCTCACCGGTCCACCTGACCAGGCCGTCCGTGCCCCGCCCGGCCAGGTACTCCGGCAACGACGTCACCGACAGCGCGAATTCGTCCTGGAGCTCATTGGCCTCGGCCACCACCCGGCCGAGCCACGGCTGGGGGCGCAGGTGGTCGGAGCCGTTCATGACCAGCATCGGGGTCCCTTCGGGCAGGAACGAGGTGAACTCGTCCTCCCAGGCCGCCAGACGCTGCAGCAGCTGCTTGGCGTTCTCGGGCAGCACCGCCCCGTTGCCGTAGCCGGCGACGAGGTACTCGGCCCGGACGCTCGAGCCGTCCGGGGCGGCCCAGACGAAGGCGGAGCTGTCGACCGCGGACGGCACGCCCCGCCAGACCACGGCGTGCCCGAGCCCGGCCTGCGCCAGGAGCTGGGGCATCTGGGCGACATGGCCGAACATGTCGGGCAGGTACCCGACCTCCATGACCGCGCCGAACGAGCTGGCGCGCAGGATGCCCTTCTGGAGATTCCGGACGATCGTCTCGCCGGACACCAGGAACTCGTCCATGAGGATGTACCAGGG
>PMFY01000108.1:3841-7176 GCA_003157945.1 Acidimicrobiaceae bacterium
GTACCACTCCCGGTCCCAGTGGGTGTGGGGCACGATGGCCACCCGTCGGCGGGCGCCCGTCGTGGGGTCGTCGGCCCTCATCGTCAGACCTCGAGGTTGCCGTACTCGGCCTCGTAGGCCTGCAGGTCGGTGACGAGGCGCTCGACGTCGGCCGCCGTCGCATCGGTGCCCCGTCCGACACGCTCGGCGTACAGCGCGGCCCCGAGGTCGTGGAGCAGGCCGTCCGCCTTGTGCTTGGCCGTGACCTGGTCCAGCTTCTCCTGACCCGCCTTGGTGGCCTCGTTGGCCTTGGCCAGTCCGATCTCGGCCTGGGCCTTGACCTTGTCCATGAGTCCCATGACGTCTCCTCCGCTGTCGTCGGTGTCGGTGGACTAAGACTAGGACGCGGGCCGTCACCGGGGAGGCTGTCCGTCCCGGAGTCATCCCCTGACCCGACCGTCGTCCGTGACGAGGAGCCGACCGTGCGCCCCTGGCGTGACCATCTGGAGGCGGGCGACCCGCTGGTGACCGACGACCGTCCCGGGGCACCCGGTCTGACGGCCGCCGGCACCCTGCTGCACCGCTGGTCCGCCCGGTGGGAGGACGACCCCTCGGCCCGACTGTGGCAGCAGGACGGTCGCTGGTGGACAGCCGGTGAGTTCGACGCGGCCACCCGTCGGGCCGCCGGGCGCCTGCGCGGTGCCGGCCTCGAGCCGGGCCAGCGGGTGGTGTGGTCGACGGGGTCGTCCGTCGACGCGCTGGCCGCCCATGTGGGTGCGCTGCGGGCGGGCCTGGTGGTGGTACCCGCCAACACCGCCTACTCCGAGCGGGAGCTCGCCCACATCGTGACCGACGTCCGGGCCTCGGCCGCCGTGGTGGCACGGCCCGACCAGGCCCGGTGGGTCCGGGACGCCGCGCCGGGCGCCGTCGTGGTGTGCGGGCCGGACCTCGAGCTCCCCGACGGTGACCCGGGCGCCCTGGACGGGGCCGGCCCCGACGATCCGGCCCTGATCTGCTTCACGTCGGGGACGACCGGCGCTCCCAAGGGCGCCGTGCTGCGCCACCGGAACCTGCTGGCGGGTGTCGAGTCGGTGACCCGGGCGTGGCGGATGTCCCCCGACGACCGGCTCGTCCACTGCCTTCCCGTGTTCCACGCCCACGGACTGGTGGTGGGGGCCTACGGAACCCTGACGGCCGGAGGGTCGGCCGTGCTGCTGCCGGCGTTCGATCCCGACTCGGTGGCGGCCGCCGTGCGCCACGAGTCGGCCACCCTCTTCTTCGGGGTGCCGACCATGTACCACCGGCTGGTCGCGGCCGGTCGGGCCGCGGACCTGGCGGGGCTGCGACTGTGCGTCTCGGGGTCGGCGCCGTTGCCGGCGGCACTGCACGCCGCCGTGTCCGCCGCGGTGGGCAGCTCCGTCCTCGAGCGCTACGGCATGACGGAGACCCTGATGAACACCTCGAACCCCTACGACGGCGAACGCCGCGCCGGAACGGTCGGCTTCCCCCTGCCCGGCGTGGAGGTGGCGCTCGACCCGACGGGCGAGGTGCTGCTGCGGGGCCCCAACGTCTTCGGGGGCTACTTCGAGCGCGACGCCGCCAACGCCGAGGTCTTCCGTGACCTGGGCGACGGGGGCGGCCCATGGTTCGCCACCGGCGACCTCGGCGCCGACGACGACGGCTACCTCGTGCTCCGGGGACGGTCGAAGGAGCTCATCATCTCCGGCGGGTTCAACGTCTACCCGACGGAGGTCGAGGACGTGCTGGCGCGCTGCCCGGGGGTGGCCGAGGTCGCCGTCACCGGCACGCCGTCCGACGAATGGGGTGAGGAGGTGACCGCGTGGGTCGTGGCGGACGGGACGGCACCGTCGCTCGACGACCTGCGGGCCCACTGCGAGGGGCGGCTGGCGACGTACAAGCAGCCCCGCCTGGTCCGGGTGGTCGACGCCCTGCCCCGGAACGCGCTGGGCAAGGTGGTCCGGAGCCAGCTCGCCTGATGCCGCGCCCGGCGGATCGCCGGAGGTAGGTTGCGGCCATGATCCGTCCGACCCTGCGCCTCGAGCGGGAGCTCCTCCGTTCCGGTTGCCTGCGGCTCGGCGCCATGGACGAGGTCGGCCGGGGGTCGCCGGCCGGACCCGTCTACGTGGGACTGGTCGTCGTCGACGCCTCCATGGGCCGCCCGCCGCCGGGCATCCGCGACTCCAAGCTGCTGGCGCCGGCCGCGCGCGAGGCCCTCGCCCCCCGCATCCGGTCCTGGGCGGCGGGGTGGGCGCTGGGCTCGGCCGACCCGGCGGAGGTCGATGCGGTCGGGCTGAACGGTGCGCTGGGCCGGGCGGGCCTCCGCGCCCTGGCGGCACTCGACCTGGCGCCCGACCTGGTGCTGGTCGACGGTGACCACGACTGGCTCACGCCGGCGGGCGCCGGTGGGGACACGGTGGTCCCGGAGGTGCGGACGCGGGTGCGGGCCGACCTGACGTGTACCACGGTGGCGGCCGCCAGCATCCTGGCCAAGGTCGCCCGGGACGCGCTCATGGTGCGGTTGGCGGACGAGTTCCCGGCCTACGGGTGGGAGTCCAACAAGGGCTACGGCACGGTCGACCACCTCGACGCCCTGCGCCGGCTCGGCCCCTCGCCCCACCACCGGATCTCCTGGCGGCTGCCCGAGCGGGTGTGACCGGGTGGGTCGCGTCACCGCCGATGCCGGTCCAGCCGTGCCTCCCACCCTGCGGACCCGCCGGCCCGTCATGCTGATCGTGGCAGTGTGGTCGTCGTGACCTACGACCAGTTCATCTCCGACGCGGTCAAGGTGGTCGAGGCCGTGGGTGCCGCCATCATGATCCTCGGGGGTCTGTGGGCGCTCGTGGCCTACGGCTACGCGATGGTCCGGCCGGTCGGTCGGGGCGACACCTATGCGACGCTCCGTCAGCGCCTGGGCCAGGCGATCCTCCTCGGGCTCGAGGTCCTCATCGTGGGGGACATCGTCCGGACCATCATCGTCGAGCCGACCGTGGAGAGTGTCGCCGTCCTCGGGTTGATCGTCGTGATCCGGATCGTGCTCAGCTTCTCCCTGGAGGTCGAGATCGACGGGGTCTGGCCGTGGAACCGGTGGCGACTGGGACCGACCGGGACCGTGGCCCGCACGGAGGGCGCCCGCAGCGTCGGTCCGACGGAGGAGACCGGTCACTGACGCCGGATTTCTTCGACGGGCCGCCACCACGCCGCGGACTCCTCGCCGACGTCCCGTGGTCAGACGGTGTGATGCAGCCTGAACTCGAAGGTGCGGTGGCCTTCCGGTAACGGGGAGTCCTCCTGCACGGGAATGATCTCCATCTCTCCCACCGACTCCTGGCCATTCT
>PMFY01000232.1 GCA_003157945.1 Acidimicrobiaceae bacterium
GGCATCGGTGACGACGCCGCCGTGGTGACGGTGGCGGGGTCCGGCCAGGTGGTGCTGGCCACCGATCTCGTCGTCGCGGGCGTCCACGTCGACCTCGGGACGTGTTCGCCGGAGGACGTGGGCTGGAAGTCCCTGATGGTGACGGTGTCCGATCTCGGCGCCATGGGATGTGTGCCGTCTCACGCCCTGCTGTCCGTGGCCGCCCCGGTCGGGTTCCCGATCGAGCGGCTGGCCGACGGCGTGGCCGAGGCGGCGGTGGCGGCCGGGTGCGTGGTGGTCGGCGGCGACCTGTCCTCGTCCCCGGTGCTGGTGGTGTCCGTCACCGCCGTCGGGCCGACGCCCGGGGGACCACCCCCGCTGCGTCGGTCCGGCGCCCGGCCGGGGGACCGACTGCTGGTGACCGGACCGCTCGGGTCCTCGGCGGCGGGCCTGCGCCTGTCGGTCGGCACCGCGGCGGCGTCGGCACCGACCGCGACGGTGGCCGCCCTGGTGGCCGCCCACCGTCGCCCGGTGGCCCGGCTGCACGAGGGCCGCGTGGCCCGGGAGGTCGGCGCCACCGCAGCCATCGACGTGTCGGACGGGCTGACGGCGGACGTCGTCCACCTGGCGGAGGCGTCGGGGGTCGGTGTCGAGCTCGAGGTGGGAGGGGGCCTGGTGGCCCGGGGGGCCACCCGGGACGAGGCGCTGTCGGGGGGCGAGGACTACGAGCTGGTGCTGGCCACCCCGGACCCCGACTCACTGCGGGCGGCCTTCCGGGTCGAGGGGCTCCGGCCGCCGCTCGACCTCGGGTGGTGCACCGACCGTCCGGGGCGGTGGCTGATCGACGGGGCGCCGCTCCCGGTCGCCGGGTGGCGCCACCGGTTCTGAGGGCCGCGCCCGACCGCCAAGGTCAACGGGGGCCTCATCGGCTGACGGGAACCGGACGCCGCCATCCGGGCCCTGCGGATCGGGCCCTGCGGATCGGGCCCTGCGGATCGGGCCCGGGGAACCCGGGCGGGTCGCCGGCGGTCTAGGCCGGGAAGGAGCGGATCGGGCGCTTGGTGACCTTGCCCGACCGGATGCAGGACGTGCAGGCGTGCACGCGCTTGGGGGCCCCGTCCACGACGGCGCGCACCTTCTGGATGTTGGGATCCCAACGACGCTTCGTCCGCCGGTGGGAGTGACTGATGTTCATTCCGAACGACGGCTTCTTGCCGCAGACCTCGCACACCGCTGCCATGACACTCCGACTTCCTCTAAGAACCTCTGGGTAAGTCGCAAAGGTTAGCATCCTGCCCATGGCCACCCTCGACGCCCTGGATGCAGGCGAGCTCTGCCGCCTCATCGGCACGTTCCGGGACGGTCTCCGGAGCCATCAGCAGCTCATCAACCGGCTCAATGTCTACCCCGTGCCCGACGGCGACACGGGCACGAACATGGCCCTGACCATGGAATCCGTGACCACCGAGCTCGACGGACTCGAGTCGCCCGACCTGGCCGCCGCCTGCCGGGCGATCGCCCACGGCTCCCTCATGGGCGCCCGGGGGAACTCGGGTGTCATCCTCAGCCAGCTGCTGCGCGGCCTGTCCGACGGGCTCAACGTGTCCGATGGCGGCGCCGGCCCCCGCGACCTGGCCCAGGCCCTGATCACCGCCGACGTGCTGGCCCGCGAGGCGGTGCAGCGCCCGGTCGAGGGGACCATCCTGACCGTGGCCCGCGGTGCGGCCGACGGGGCCCGGAAGGCGGCCGACGACGGCCTGCCGCTCCTGGCCGTGGCCGAGGCGGCCCGCACCGGTGCGGCCGATGCGCTGGCCCGCACCCCGGACCTCCTGCCGGTGCTGGAGCAGGCCGGCGTGGTCGACGCCGGGGGGACGGGCTACCTCCTGCTCTTCGACGCACTGCTCACCGTCCTCGACGGCCGCGCCATGCCCGAGCCGCCCGAGCTGCCCGAGGTGGCGGCGGGGCCGGCCGGCGGCCCGTCGGCGGACGACGAGGCCTACGCCAAGCTGGCCGGCCTCCGCTACGAGGTCATGTACCTGCTCGAGGCGGCCGACGAGACGATCCCGGCGTTCAAGGAGGTGTGGGCCGGCCTGGGTGACTCGATCGTGGTGGTCGGGGGCGACGGTCTCTGGAACTGTCACATCCACACCGACGAGGTCGGCCCGGCCATCGAGGCGAGCCTGGACGCCGGCCGGCCGCGTTCCATCCGCGTGACCGACCTGCTCGAGGAGGTCGAGGAGGAGCGGTGGGTGCGCGAGGGCGCCGGCGACGAGGCCTCCGGGCCCTCCGAGGCGCCGCTCGGACCGACGCCGGTCACCAGCGTGGTGGCCGTGGCCAGCGGCGACGGCATCGGCCGCATCTTCCGGTCCCTCGGCGTCCAGCGCCTGATCGCCGGCGGCCAGTCGATGAACCCGTCGATCGCCGAGCTNNGTGTGGGTGGTGCCGACCGAGACCATCGCCGAGGGGTTCGCGGCCCTGCTGGCCTACGACCCCGAGGCCGGGGGCCCGGCGAACGCCACCGCCATGGAGTCGTCGGCCCGCCGGGTGGTCCCGGGCGAGGTGACCCGGGCCGTGCGCGACTCCGAGACCGATGCCGGACCGGTCCGCGCGGGCGACTGGCTGGGCCTGTCGCGCGACGGGATCGAGGTGGTGGGGGACACCCTGTCGGCCGCCTCCTGCAGCCTCCTCGACCTCCTCGTGTCCGACGACCACGACCTCGTGACCATCATCGAGGGCGAGGGTTCCGGGGCGGCCGAGACCCGACGGATCACGGAGTGGCTGAAGGAGGCCCGACCGATGGTGGAGACCGAGGTCCACCACGGCGGCCAGCCCCTCTACCCGTACCTGTTCTCCATCGAGTGACCGGGGTGGCGCCGACTCCCGGCCCGGCGGGCCTGCCCGCCGGACGCCGTCTGGGTCAGCTGGCGGACCTGCCGGTCACGGTCCTGCGGGGTGTGGGCGACGCCGCCGCCGACGACCTCGCCGGGCTGGGGATCACCTCCGTCCTCGACCTGGTCACCCACTACCCCCGGCGCTACATCGACGGGACCCGGATGGTCACGATCGACCGCCTGGCGGAAGGGGAGAAGGCGACGGTGCTGGCCACGGTGCGGCGCGTCAGCGCACCCCCGGCCCGGGGCGGTCGGGGCCGGCGGGGTCCCTCCCGGGTGCAGCTCGACATCGCCGACGGCGGTGGTGGGCTCCGGGTGGTCTTCTTCAACCAGGCGTGGCGGGCCCGCCAGCTGCCGGCCGGCACCCTGGCCCTCTTCTTCGGGCCGGTGACCTCGTTCCGGGGGGACCTGCAGATGGTGAGCCCCACGGTCGAGGTCCTGCGGGGCGCCGACGAGTCCGCCACCGACGACGACGGACCGTCGAGCGGGCGGATCTACCCCGTCTACCCGTTGACCGAGAAGGCGTCGCTGACCTCGGCCCGCATCGGCCGCCTGGTGGACGAGGCCCTCGACCGCGCCGGGCCGTTCGCCGACCCCGTCGGGGACGGGGTGCGGCGCGGGCTCGGGCTCCTCGACCGCACCGCCGCCTTCGCCGGGATCCACCGTCCGCGCACCATGGGCGAGGTCGAGCCGGCCCGCCGCCGGCTGGCCTTCGACGAGCTGTTCCGCCTGCAGCTGGCGTTGGTGCTGCGGCGCCGGCGGCTCCACGAGGACGCCCGCGGCATCGCCCACGTGACCACCCGACCCGATGGTCCGACGCTGGTCGAGCAGTTCGTCGCCCGCCTGCCGTTCCCCCTCACCGGTGCCCAGACCCGCGCCGTGGCCGACCTGGCGGGCGACCTCGCCGGCCCGTTGCCCATGCACCGGCTCCTGCAGGGGGACGTCGGGTCGGGCAAGACGGTGGTGGCGGTGGCGGCACTCCTCATGGGCGTCGAGGGCGGGTACCAGGGCGCACTCATGGCACCGACCGAGGTCCTGGCCGAGCAGCACGTCGCCGAGGTGCGGCGCCTGGTCGAGGGTCTCACGGTCCCGGACCCGGGGATCCTGGCCGGTGAGCGGCCGCTGCGGGTCGCGCTCCTCACGAGCCGCACCGGCGCAGCCGAGCGCACGGCCGTGCACGAGGGGCTGGCCGGCGGCACCGTCGACCTCCTCGTCGGCACGCACGCCCTGCTGACCGACCGGGTGGTGTTCCACTCGTTGGGCGTCGTGGTCATCGACGAACAGCACCGCTTCGGCGTCGAGCAGCGCGCCGCCCTGCGCGACAAGGGACGGGGCGCGGACGGTCGGGGGAGCGACCCCGACCTCCTGGTCATGACGGC
>PMFY01000140.1 GCA_003157945.1 Acidimicrobiaceae bacterium
CCGTGATCGCCACCACCGAGACCGAGGAGCAGGCCGCGGCCCTCCGCGCCGAGGCCCCCGGGCTGACCGTCGCGAAGCTCGACATCACCACGGACGACGTGTCCGCCGCGGCGGCCTGGGACCTCGACGTGCTCATCAACAACGCCGGTGCGGGCCAGACCGGCCCCCTGGCCGACGTCCCCCTCGACCGCGTCCGGCGGCTCTTCGACGTCAACGTCTTCGGCACCCTGGCCGTGACCCAGGCCGTACTGCCGCGGATGGTGGCCCGGGGCAGCGGCCGCATCATCATCATGTCGTCGATCGCCGGCGTGCTGTCGGCTCCGACGTTCGGCCCGTACTCGATGACCAAGCACGCGCTCGAGGCCATGGGCAAGGCCATGCGCACCGAGCTGGCCGACCAGGGGGTGGACGTCTGCCTCATCAACCCGGGCCCCTACCTGACCGGCTTCAACGACCGCATGGCCGACTCCATGTGGGAGTGGTTCGGCGCCGACGCCGTCAACGCCGGTGCCACCCCGCTGTTCGAGATGATGCGCGACTTCGTGAAGAACGACCAGNNGAGGAGCACAACTTCGTGCCGCCCGAGCTCGCCGCCTTCATCGGCGGGTAGGCGCCCGGGACGGCCGTTCCCCACCGGAACGGGCGGGTTCCCCGGGCAGGCGTGGACACGAACTCCCAGGTCAGCGGCGAGTTCAAGAAATTTCCGAGAAATCGCTCAAGTTCCACCGGGAGGGTGCCGATACGGCGAATGGAGAGCGATAGGCGCGGCCATCGGCACTGTCCCCGGACCGTGGCACTGTCCCCGGACCGTGGTGCGCGCCGGGCGCCGGCTGGCCACGAGCCCGACGCCCACGAGGCGGCTCGAAGCGGATCCGCAGCCCCGGACCTCCCCTTCGCGGCCCCATCGCACGCTTCTGACCAGGGGTTTAGAGGAATTCTGGAATTTCTCGGAATTTCTGCTCAAGTTTCCCGGCCCGCGTGCCGATGGGGGGGTCAGGTAGAGGGGTCTGACGGGTGGTCCACCCTGTGGACCGCCGGGGCGGACCCGGCCGGCAGCAGCAGGGCCAGCGCCCGCCAACCGAGCAGCCCGAGGCCCACGAAGGCCAGGGCCACCAGGACGAAGGCGATCACCACCCCCTGTCCCGAGGCGAGCCGGAGTCCCATCGCCACCGCCACGCACACCGGCCACACCACCACCCCGGTCGGCACCAGCGCGGCCGGCGACCGCCACGCCCGCCCCACGCCCCAGCCGACGGCCAGCCCGGCCAGGAACGGCCACGCCGTGCGCGCCACGCCGGCGAGGGTCAGCCCTTCGGTGTGGGACGTCCGTCCGAGCACGACGAAGACCAGCAGCCACGCGGCATCGAGCAGTCCGGCCGGCCCGGGCCGGACCCGGCTCGTCCGCAGGAGCTCGCCGGTCGTCGTCGCCGCGTCCACCACGCCCCGGACTCAGGCGTCGGGCAGGCCGGGATGCTGCCGGGCCACGATCGGCAGGAGGACCCGTCGGGGCGACAGCCAGCCGACGGCGGCCGACGCCTTGTTGGGCAGGCCGGGGATGGCCACCGCCTTGTTGTCGTCCATGCCCTCGACGCCCACCCGGGCCACCTCGGCGGCCGACACCCAGAACAGCTTGGGCATCGACGACGCCATCTCCTCGGGGTCGATGCCCGCCGCCTCGGCGAACCCGGTCTCCACCGGTCCCGGGCACAGCGCCGTGACCGTCACCCCGTGGGGACGCAGCTCCTGGCGGATGGCGTGGCTGTAGGAGAGGACGAAGGCCTTGGACGCGCCGTAGCCGGCCTGGCCGGGTATGGGCTGGAAGGCCGCGGTCGAGGCCACGTTGAGGATGCTGCCGCTGCGGCGCTCCACCATGCCCGGGGTGAACAGGACGCAGAGGTGGACGACCGCCTCGACGTCGGTGCGCACCATGGCGAGCTCGCGGTCGGGGTCGGCCCGGTAGACGGGGCCGAGGGTGGAGAAGCCGGCGTTGTTGACCAGCACGTTGACGGACAGGCCGAGCTCCTCGAGCCGTCCGGGCAGGGCCGACCGGGCCGCGGGGTCGGTCAGGTCGGTCGGCAGGACCTCCACCCGTACGCCGTGCCGGCTGACCAGGCTGGCGGCCAGCTCCCGCAGCTTCGGCTCGGTGCGGGCGACGAGCGTGACACCGAGGCCTCGGGCGGCCAGGAGGCCGGCGATCTCGACCCCGATGCCGGACGAGGCTCCGGTGACGAGGCAGGTGCGGTCGGGGTGCGGGGCGGGCAGGCTCATGTCCCGAAGCGTACGCGTCGCACACCCGGGGCCGTCCCCGGGGTCAGGAGCGCCTCGGACCCAGGAGGCCGACCCGCCGCTCCTCGACGGCCCGCAGGTGGAGGGCCCGACGGGTCAGCAGCCACCGACCGTCGGCCCGCACGTAGTGGTCGGCGTAGCGGAGGTACCAGATGGTGTCGAGCCCCCCGGGTCCGTCGTCGTCCGGAGCGGCGCCGAGGTGATGGGCGACTCCGGCGACGTCACCGGTGGCCGTCCCGTCGTCCACGTCGAAGGTGGCGCCGAGCACGGCGTGGTGCGTGGCGTGGTAGCGGGCCAGGCCCGAGGGGATCTGCTCGAGCTGGGCCCGGCCGGCCCGGCGGACGGTCGGTGTGCCGTCGCCGCCGGGACGGGGCACCCACAGCTCGCCGTCCGCGGTGAACAGGTCGGCGAAGGCCGCGCCGTCGAGGGCGTCGACCGCCGCCGCGTAGCCGAGGGCCACCCGGCGGAGGGCGTCGGTGTCGGTGGGCGGGCCCGGCCGTCCGGCGCCGGTCAGGAGAGCGGTCCGAACCGTTCGGCGAAGGCGGACACCTCGTCGGCCAGGCCGTCGAGGTCCGGGCTCATCGACGTCGACAGGAGCATCCGACGGATGCCGGCGGCCTCGGCTGTCGCCACCTCCTCCTCGGTGGTCGTGGGCAGGTACCCCGACACCGACAACTCGATTGCGTCGGGGTCGCGGCCCGCACGTTCGGCTGACTCCCGCATCTGGCCCACCCGGAGGGCGAGGTCGTCGGGACCGAGGCCGAGTGGTTGGAAGCCGTCGCCCAACCGGCCGGCCCGGCGGGCCGCGGCCTCGCTGTGGCCGCCGATGTGGAGCGGCACGCCTCCGGGGCGGAACGGCTTGGGGAACGAGTGGGCATGGGCGAAGGACACGAACTCGCCGTCGAACGACGCGCCCTCCGGCCCGGAGTCGGCCCACAGCACCCGCATGGCCTCGATCGTCTCGTCCATGCGCCGGCCGCGCGTCCGGGGGTCGGCACCCGTCGCCCGGAGCTCCTCGTCCATCCAGCCGACCCCGAGGCACATCCGGACCCTGCCCTTGGACAGCACGTCGACGGTGGCGATGCGCTTGGCCAGGACCACCGCCTGGTGGTTGGGGACGACGAGGACGCCGGTGGCCAGCGTGATCCGATCGGTCACCGCGGCCAGGAAGGCCATCAGGTCGAGCGGGTCGGGGATCCGGCAGTCGTCGGGCAACGGCATCCGGCCCGATGGCGCATAGGGATAGGTGCTCGTGTAGTCCGAGATGACCACGGCGTGCTCCACCAGCACCAGCGACTCGAATCCGGCGGACTCGACGTGGTGGGCGAACGACGCCATCCAGTCCGGGTCGGCCGTGGCCCCTGTGCGGACCGGTGGGATGATCCCGAACTCCATGGACTCGACTCCTCGACAGGGTGGGTGCCCGGGGTGCCGGGCCGGCGGACGCCCGAGCGTAAGCCGGGTAGGCGCCCGTCGCCACCGCTCGACCCGATGCGGACCCCGGGGGCGGTGGACCGGCGGGATCCACCGGGGCCCGGACGCGCAGCAGCCCGGGACGCAGTCGTGCGGCCCGGGCCGGCGAGGGGATCCGGCGCCCCCGACCGGGCCCGACCGGTGGCCGGGTCCGGTCGGTGCACCGGTTGTCGTGGCGACGCAGTCGCCCAGTGGTAGGCCGCTGGGCGTTCAGTCGCTCAGCGGCCAGACACCCAGCGGCCAGACACCCAGAGTTCAGTCGCTGAGTGCCGAGTCGCTCAGCGTGATGGGCTCGTCGTCGAGCAGCAGGTCCTCAGCCGGCAGGTGCGAGCTCGCCGCCTCGGCGGCCTTGGCCTCGTTCTGGGCAGCCAGGTGCTCGCGGATCCGCTCGTCGACCTCGGCCATGAGCTGCGGGTTCTCGGTCAGGAAGTTCTTCACGTTCTCGCGGCCCTGGCCGAGCTGCTCGCCCTCGTAGGTGAAC
>PMFY01000126.1 GCA_003157945.1 Acidimicrobiaceae bacterium
GAAGTCCGCTGCGTTCACCAGGCGTAAAGCCCGCAAGCGGTGTGGGGCGGCCGTGGCGTAGACTCCGTAGCCATCCAAAGCGGCATAAAGTTGATAGCCGTTGGCATCCAGTTTCACGTCGGTCGCCGGAGCCGCCGGAAGCCCCTTGGAAACGAGTGTCCAGGTTACTGCGACCGGGCCTGCATTCTCCAGGTCGGCAGCGGCGAAGAAGACGCCCTTATCGGTGGCGACGTAGACCACACCGGCGCTTCGCTCGGCGGTCACTCCGTGGGCCGGTGCGTCCGGCAGGTCGGCAGTCAGGTCGTCCCAGAATCCACCGCCATTGGTGGTACGCAACACGTGGGCGCCAGTGCCGCCCACTGCCGCCAGAGCTACGCGCGGCTCGGCGGAATCGGTAAAGAATCGCTCGACAGGCCCGTTCGCGCCAGTCCGCGGCGAGGCGGTCCAGCTTCCGCCCGCGTCCAGCGAGACCCACATGCGGCCATCCGCCGCGCCCGCGTAAAATGTCTGACTTGCCAAAGCCACGGCGGTGATGGGGGTTCCAAGCGCTTGCGAGGCGCGGCGCATCGCATTTGCCTCTGCCGTGTCTTCGGCCTGAATCTGCGCATCGGATGTTGGCTGCCAGGCTTCCGCGCCGGGGGCCAACTCCATAGCGCCCAGTCCCCGCACGAGAATGCGCGTACCATGCATACCTCCGGGGGGTGCCAGAATACGGCTGGCCGGCAGGGCAGGCAAACGCAGATTCAACCCGGACCACGACAGGCCTCCATCCATCGAGCGCCAGACGCCAAAGTCGTTGGCTACCGCCAATTGGTCCGCGTCTTCCGGAGAGACCGCCACACTGCGCTGGGCCGGCCCGATAACCGATTGATTGTGGAAAGCTGTCAGGTTCACCCAGGCGCGGCCGCCATCGTCGGACCGTCGAGGAAACCACCGGCGGCGATGACCGGGACGTCGAAGGCCGCCGTGACCGACGGCAGCAGCACCATGGTGGAGACCGGACGGGGGTTCTTGAAACCTCCCCCTTCGCCCCCCTCCACGATCAGACCGTCGACACCGGCGTCGACCGCCTTGCCCGCGGCGCGCAGGGTGGGGACGACGTGGAACACGGTGAGTCCCGCATCCTTCAGCTGGGCGGTGTACTTCGTAGGGCTGCCCGCTGAGGTGGTGACGAAGCGCACCCCCTGGGCGATGACGAAGTCGACGATGACGGTCGGGTCGGCCACGAAGGCCTGGGCGATGTTGACGCCGAAGGGCTTGTCCGTCAGGTCCTTCATCCTGGCGATCTCGTCGCGGACGGTGTCGAGCTCGCCCGACGAGGTCTCGATGATCCCCATGGCCCCCGCGTTGGAGACGGCGGAGGCCAGCTGCGAGCGTGCGATCCAGCCCATGGGGGCCTGGACGATGGGGATGTCCACGCCGAGCAGCTCGGTGACCCGGTTGACCAGCATCCCGGCATCTTGACACGTGGGCACCGACCCGTACCGGGCCGCTCGGGCGTCCCTCAGGTCGGGTTCGGCTCGCGGGCGACCCCGTCGCCCGCCGGGGCAGTGCCGGCGCGCTCGGCCAAGCTTCGGTTGGCGACGCCGAGGATGAGGCGCACCACGATGGCGATGACCGCCAGGTCGGCCAGCATCTGGACCGTCGTCACCAGCTGGGCCAGGTCGGTCTTCGGGGTGATGTCGCCGAACCCGACGGTGGAGAACACCGTGACGGTGAAGTACAGCGCCGTCATGTGGCTCATGGCGCCCCCGACGAAGGTGCGCGGGTCCGAATTGGACATGTTCAGGTAGATCCAGGCGAAGAAGACGAGGAAGAGGGGGATGACGATCGCCATCGCCACGCCGGCCCGGAGCATGGGGTGCTTGGCCTGGGCGATCCCCCGGATCTCGAAGAGGAGGACGGCGATGAACACGGCCGTCGCCACGCCGAGCCGGGCCATGACGCCGACGTCGCGGATGAGGCTGTGGTTGGTGTGGAGGTGTCCCACCGGGACCAGGAAGTACACGGCGAGGAGCACTCCGGCACTCAACAGGGCGCGCAGTACGGTCGCCAGGAGTTCGCGGTGCTCGACGTCGCCGATGCCGACGATGGAGGAGGTGGCCACGGGCCAAGCCTGTCAGGCCGGGGATCGGTGGGGACGGACCCAGGGATACCGTCACGCTGCCGTGGGTCCGGGGTTCAGCCCCGCGTCGGGTCGGCGAGGTAGGCCACCAGGCGGTCCCGACGGCGCGCCACCAGCCACAGCGAGGCCCGCTGCCCGAAGTAGGCGGCGCCGATGGCGATCACGCAGGCCAGTGCGATGCCCAGTCCGAGATCGTTGTCGGGCAGCTTCGAGGTCAGGCCCTTGGGCGAGGTGAGGCCCCAGATCAGCAGTGTGGGGGCCAGGAACACGATGGTGAGGGCCGGCACCACGGCATAGGGGAGGAGCACCAGCGTTCCCCATCGGCCCAGCATCGGCCACCACCGGCGCCGGTGCTCCCACCGGTACCGGACGGGGATCGGGTGGTACGGGAAGAGCACGCCCAGCCACGCCGACACCCCGAGGACGCCGAACGGGATGACGCCGATGGCCACCGCCGAGTAGACGACCACCACCCGGTCGGGGGCCCCGATCCCGTCGATGAACGCGATGAGCAGGCACACCGGTGCCACGACCAGCCAGAGCAGGAACCGCCGGGCCCGCAGGATCCGGTGGAGGACGTGGGGCTGGTCGATGGCCGCCAGGGTCCGCACCGTGTCGCAGGCGAGCACGTTGGTGGCGGGTACGTCGGAGTACATCCAGCTGGACAGGACGAAGGCGAAGGCGAGGCTGCCGTGGAGTTCGAACAGCTGGTCGCGCAGCGAGGTCGGGAGGAAGAACCAGGCCGAGCTCATCAGCGCGGCGTTGACGGCCACCGTGAGGAGGGTCTCGAACGGGGGGTGCGTGATGCGGTGGAACTCCGACCTCATGGCCTCGGCGGTGGTGGCCGGAAGGCGGGACGCCACCGTCGGCTCGTCGACCGACGCCGGATCGGAGGGGGCGGACGACATCGGCACGAGGCTACACACCGCCGGACCCGGCCGGGGGTGGCCATCGGTGGCGCCGGCGGAGGGCCGACGCGAAGATGCGGGCATGGTGATCCGAGACGTGGGGAGGGGACCATCGTGACCGACGGACCGGAATTCTTCGAGGGCGTGGGCCGTATCCCGTTCGCCGGTCCCGACTCCGACGACCCGTTCGCCTTCCGGTGGTACGACGCCGAGCGGGTGGTGGCCGGTCGGCGGATGGAGGACCACCTGCGGATGGCCGTCTGCTACTGGCACAGCTTCGTGTGGCCGGGTTCGGACGTCTTCGGCGTCGGCACCTTCGATCGGCCGTGGGCGTCGGCCGGGGTGGATCCGATGGAGGGTGCCCGGGCCAAGATGGCGGCGGCCTTCGAGTTCATGGCCAAGCTCGGCCTGCCGTTCTTCACCTTCCACGACCGGGACATCGCACCGGAGGGTGTCACCCCGGCCGAGACGGCGGCCCGACTCGACGCCATGGTGGACGAGGCGGCCGGCCACATGGAACGCACGGGTGTCCGCCTGCTGTGGGGGACGGCCAATCTGTTCTCCCACCCCCGGTACGCGGCCGGCGCGGCCACCAATCCCGATCCCGAGGTGTTCGCCGCCGCCGCCGCCCAGGTGGGGCAGGCGCTGGAGGCCACCAAGGCCCTGGGCGGGGCCAACTACGTGCTCTGGGGCGGGCGGGAGGGCTACGAGACGCTCCTCAACACCGACCTGGTCCGGGAGGAGGCGCAGCTGGCACGGTTCCTCCACCTGGTGGTCGAGCACAAACACCGGATCGGCTTCGAGGGGACGATCCTGGTGGAGCCCAAGCCGGCCGAGCCCAGCAAGCACCAGTACGACCACGACGCCGCCACCGTGGCCGGGTTCCTGGCCCGCCACGGCCTGTCGGGCGAGGTCCGGCTCAACCTCGAGGCCAACCACGCCACTCTGGCCGGCCACAGCTTCCACCACGAGGTGGCCACCGCCACGGCCGTCGGTCTCCTGGGCTCCATCGACGCCAACCGCGGTGACCCGCAGAATGGCTGGGACACGGACCAGTTCCCCAATTCGGTCGAGGAGTGCGCCCTCGCCCTCTACGAGATCCTGGCTGTGGGCGGCTTCACCACCGGAGGGATCAACTTCGACACCAAGCTCCGTCGCCAGTCGGTGGCGAGGGACGACCTCTTCCTCGGCCACATCGGCGCCGTCGACACCATGGCCCGCTCGCTACTGGTCGCCACGTCGCTGGTCGAGTCGGGCGACCTCGCCCGCTTCCGGTCGGACCGCTACGCCGGGTGGGACGGGCCGCTCGGCACGGCGGTGCTGACCGGGGACGCCACCCTGGACTCGCTGCGCCGGACGGTCCTGGCCGAGGGCCTCGACCCGGTACCCCGCTCGGGCCGTCAGGAACTCCTCGAACACGTCGTGAACCGCCATGTGGAGCGGGCCCGGTGACGCCGCCCGACGCCGCCTCCACCCCCGAGCGGGGCGTCGACGAGTCGACACCCGCCCCGGACAGCCCGTTCGCCCGGGCCGCCCGGCGCGTGGCGGCCGGGGCCGACCACCACGCGGAGGCCCGGGCGCTCGTGGACGCCATGACCCTGGACGAGCAGCTCTGGTGCCTCGACGGCGACCTCGACTTCTGGGACGGGGTCATCGACATGGTGGCCGGCGGCTACCACACCCACACGTGGCCGGCGGCGGCCGTGCCCCGGCTCGGTATCCCCGGCATCGCGTTCGCCGACGGCCCCCGGGGCTGCGTCATCGGCGCCGCCACCTGCTTCCCGGTTTCCATGGCACGCGGGGCCACCTTCGACCCCGGACTCGAGGAGCGGATCGGTCGGGCCATCGGGGCCGAGCTGCGCACCATGGGTGCCACGTACACCGGCGCTGTGTGCATGAACCTGCTGCGACACCCCGGCTGGGGGCGGGCCCAGGAGACGTACGGCGAGGATCCCCACCATGTCGGGGCGATGGCCGCCGCGCTGGCCCGGGGGCTGCAGGACCACGTCATGGCCTGCATGAAGCACTTCGCGTGCAACTCGATGGAGGAGGCCCGGTTCCGGATCGACGTGACGGTCGACGAACGGGCGCTCCACGAGGTGTACCTGCCACATTTCCGCACCGTCGCCGACGGAGGGGTGGCATCGGTGATGTCCGCGTACAACTCGGTCAACGGTGAGTGGTGCGGTCAGAACTCCGAGCTGCTGACCGCCGTACTCCGCACCGAGTGGGGGTGGGACGGATTCGTGACGTCGGACTTCATCGCCGGGCTGCGCGACCCGGTGCTGTCGGTCACGGCCGGTCTCGAGATCGAGATGCCCTTCCGACAGCAGCGGGCCCACCACCTGCCCGACGCCGTCGCCGACGGTCGCCTCGAGCGTTCCGACATCGCCGCCCGGGTCGAGGCCACGGTGGCCACCCTCCTGCGGTTCGCCTACGTCTTCGACCACACCCCGGACCGGTCGGTCCTCGCCTCGCCCGGACACCGGGCACTGGCCCGGGAGGCCGCCGCGGCGTCGATGGTGCTGCTCCGCAACGAGGGCGGCCTCCTGCCGGTGCCGTCCGACCTGGGCACGGTGGCCGTGCTCGGCCGGCTGGCAGCGGTGGCCAACCTGGGTGACGGCGGGTCGAGCGACGTCTACCCGCCGGAGGTGTCCACGCTCCTCGACGGCGTCCGCGACGCCTTCCCGTCGGCGGCCGTCGTCCACCACGCCACCGATGCCCTGGTGGCGGAAGGCGCCGACCTCTGCGTCGTGGTGGTGGGGTGCACGAAGAACGACGAGGGTGAGTTCATCGACCTGGGGACGAGTGAGGCCATGGCGGACATGTTTCCCCCTCCTCCCGAGGCCCCGGCCGCCCCGGCCGCCCCGGCCCCGTCCACGCCTCCCGNNCTCCGACCGACCCGCCGGCCCCCGACCCGCCGGCCCCCGACCCGGACGGGTCGTTCGCCCCGGGCGGCGACCGGAGGACCCTCCGTCTCAGCAGTGACGACGAGGGGCTGGTGGCTGCGGCCCTGGCGGCCAACCCCCGGACCGTGGTGGCGGTCATGGGCGGTTCGGCCGTCGTCATGCCCTGGCTCGACCGGGTCCCGGCGACACTGCTCGTCTGGTACCCGGGCATGGAGGGTGGCCGGGCCTTCGGCGACGTGCTGACCGGGGTCGTCGAGCCCGGCGGCCGCCTACCGTTCGCGCTTCCTGTCGACGAGGCCGACCTCGTCCCGTTCGATCCCGATGCCGGATCGGTGGTCTACGACCTCTTCCACGGGCAGTGGAAGCTGGACCGGGACGGCGTAGTGCCGCACCGGCACCTCGGTGCCGGTCTCGGCTACACCTCGTGGTCCGTCGACGGCACATCGGCCCGGGTGCAACCGGACGGCCCGGGACGCGGCGTCACGACCGGACGGGTGACGGTGGACGTGGCCAACACCGGCGACCGGGCCGGTTCCACGGTGGTCCTCTGCTTCGCCGGGTTGCCCGGATCGTCCGTCGATCGGCCCTTCCGGCGTCTCGTGGCCTTCGCCCGGGTCACGCTCGACCCCGGTGCCCGGGAGCGCGTCGACCTGTCCTATGACCTCGCCGACCTGGCCGTTCGGCGCGAGGGTGCCTGGTGCCAGGAGCCCGGTCGTTATGAGCTGACCGTCGGCACCGACGCCGGCACGCCCGTGACCACCCTGACCGTCGACCTGCCGGGTCCCGGCTGAACGTGCCGCTCGTCCTGGGAGTGGACAGCTCCACCCAGTCGACGAAGGTGGAGGTACGCGACGCCGACGACGGCACGCTGGTGGGGTCCGGCCGGGCACCGCACCCCGCGGTCCGCCCGCCCCGGTCCGAGCAGGACCCCGAGGCGTGGTGGGAGGCGCTGCGGCTGGCCGCCGCCGAGGCCACGGCTGACGGGTCCCTCCGGGTGGCTGCGGTGTCGGTGGCCGCGCAGCAGCACGGCATGGTCGTTCTCGGCGGGGACGGCCGTGTCCTCCGTCCGGCCAAACTGTGGAACGACACCGAATCGGCGGCGGAGGCGGAGCGCCTGGTGGCCCGGCTCGGGCCGGAGGCGTGGGCCGCCCGGACCGGGTCGGTCCCGGTGGCCGCCTTCACCGTGACCAAGCTCGCCTGGCTGGCCCGCCACGAGCCGGAGACCGCCCGGGCGGTCCGGTCGGTACTGCTGCCCCACGACTACCTGACCCTCCGCCTGACCGGGCGTCGGGTGACCGACCGCGGCGACGCATCGGGGACCGGCTACTTCGACCCGACGGCGGGGGTGTGGCTGTGCGACCTGCTCGATGACGTGGTGGGGCCGGCCGACTGGGGCGCCCGGCTGCCGGAGGTGCTCGGGCCGTCCGAGTCCGCCGGGCCGCCGAGCCGGGACGGGTCGGCGGGGCTCGACATCGGGACGTTCGAGGTGGTCGGCCCCGGCACCGGCGACAACATGGCGGCGGCCCTCGGGATCGGACTCGCACCGGGCCAGGCCTGCCTGTCCCTCGGGACCTCGGGGACCGTCTACGCCCGTAGTGACCGGCCCGTCGCCGATCCGACCGGGACGATCGCCGGATTCGCCGATGCCACGGGCGGCTACCTCCCGCTCGCCTGCACCCTCAACGCCACCCGGGTGACCGGGACGGTGGCCGGTCTCCTGGGCGTGACGGACGCGGGGCTGGACGACCTCGCACTGGCCACGGCCACCGGCTCGTCGGGGCTCACCCTCCTGCCGTACTTCGACGGGGAGCGCACACCGGACCGCCCGACGGCCACGGGCGTCATCGCCGGCCTGCGCTCCGTCGCCACCCGCGAAGGACTGGCCGCCGCCGCCTTCGAGGGCGTCGTGTGCGGTCTCCTCGACGCCCTCGATGCGCTGGCGCGGGAGGTGACCGTGGGGGACGGCCCCCTGTTGGTGGTGGGCGGCGGGTCGCGCTCGGCCGCGTACCGGCGTGCCGTGGCGGACCTGTCCGGTCGGCCGGTGCTGGTGCCCGATCTCGACGAGGCGGTGGCCACCGGCGCGTGCGTGCAGGCGGCGGCGGCCCTGTCGGGGCGCGATCCCGACGAGGTGCGCTCGGGCTGGGGGATCGGCGGCGCCACGTCGACCTCCCCCGACCCGGAGGTGGACGCGGCCGGGATCCGTCGGGCCTACGCCACCTTGCGCGGCTGAGCGACGGGCACGGTACCGGCTCCGTTCGGGTGCCCGTCCGTCGGTAGGGTGCAGGGATGCCCCGCGTCGTGCTGGCCCCGGACAAGTTCCGGGGCACCGCGACCGCTTCCGGGGCCGCGGCGGCGCTGGCGGGAGCCGCCACCCGGCTCGGCTGGGAGGCGGAGGCCATTCCGCTGTCCGACGGCGGCGAAGGCCTGCTCGAGGCGTGCGCCGTGGTGTGCCCCGAGGAGGAGTCGACCGTGGTCACGGCGCCGGACGGGTCGCCGGTCACCGCCCGGTGGCGGATCGGGGACCGGCTGGCGGTCGTGGAGTCGGCGCAGGCCTCCGGCCTGTCGCTCGTGGGCGGTTCCGAGGGCAACGACGCGATGACGGCCACGTCCCGGGGGACCGGCGAACTGCTGGTGGCTGCCGCGGCCCGAGTGGGGTCGGGTGGGACCGTCGTGGTCGGCCTCGGGGGGTCGGCGACCACCGACGGCGGCCTCGGGGCCCTCGAGGCCGTCGAGTCGGCCGGGGGGCTGGCGGGGGTGCACCTGGTCGGGGCCTTCGACGTGGCGACCCACTTCGTGGACGCCGCCCCGCTGTTCGCCCCGCAGAAGGGGGCGGACGCCGACCAGGTGGCCGCGCTGGCCAGCCGGCTCGAGGCGCTGGTCGACCGCTACCGGTCGCGGTACGGCGTCGACGTGCGCGACCTGGCCGGGTCGGGTGCGGCCGGCGGCCTCGGCGGCGCACTGGCCGTACTGGGTGCCGAGCTCCGCTCCGGCTACGCCCTGGTGCACGACCTGGTGGGACTCGGCCCGGCCCTCGACGCGGCCGACCGGGTGGTGACCGGCGAGGGGGCGCTCGACGCCACGTCGTTCGCCGGCAAGGTCGTGGGCGGCGTCGTCGGCGACGCCCGGGACCGCGGCCTCCCCACCCTGGTGGTCGCCGGGAGGTGCAGCGACGAGGGGGCAGCCCGGGCCAGGGACGCCGGATGCGAAGTGGTCTCGCTCACCGAGCGCTTCGGACCACGACGGGCGACGGCGGAGACCGACGCCTGTCTGGCCCGGGTGGCCTCCGACTGGCTGGACACACCCGTCGGGGACGGCTGACCCTCGGGGCAGAGGGGCAGAGGGGCAGAGGGGCAGAGGGGCAGAGGGGCGGGACCGCTCCGATCGCTCCTCCGGCACCTGGGGGCCGGGCCGGGTGTGCTGCTACCATCGGGTCAGCAACATGAAGTCCCCGGGCGGGGAAGCCGGTCGAATTCCGGCGCTGGTCCGCAACCGTAGGCGGCACATCGGGACCCCGAGGGGTCGGTGCCGCGAGTCGGGATGCCGCCCTGGAACTTGATGAGTCCCGCCCGTCGAGAACAGCGGCACGGACTCGGTCATCGGAGCCAGCGAATCCTCCGGTGCTCCCGGGTCATGGCCCGGAATCGAGTAGCCCGATGTCCATCACCAGGCGCCGCCGGTCGGCAGCTCCCGATGGAGACACCAGCCGGTCACCGCGGGTGGGCCGCGTCCGTGGCCGGCGGCGGTTCGCCCGGGGTGCCCTGGTCGTCGCCGCCGGCACGGCGGCCCTCTCGCTGGCCGGGCCCCTCGCCCTCCGGCCCTTCGCCGACGCCGCCCACGCCGCCGGTTCGGCCGGGGAGGTCTCGGTCGCCTTCGTGCTCGACTTCGGTGGCTCGTCCGGCGACCAGGTGGTCGGGTGCGTGACGGTCCCCTCGAGCGACACCCGGTACGACGCGCTCGCCGCCTTCGTCCAGGAGAAGGGCCTGACCCAGCCGGGTTACGCCCCGAGTGGACTGCTGTGCTCGATCAACGGTGTCCCCAGCAGTGGTTGCGGGCAGGTCATCGACGGCGGCTACATCTACTGGGCCTACTTCACGGGGGGAGCGCACGGCTGGGTCTACTCCTCCACGGGGGCGTTCGGCACCGTTGGGACGGACGACGTCGAGGGCTGGCGATTCGAGAACCCCGGGTCCGGCAACCCGGGCGACCCCGGCCCGCGCACCGCTCCTCGCTACAACGCCATCTGCGGCTCGACGACGCCCACGACCCTCCCGACCGGTGGGTCCGGGGGCGGTGGCGGTGGCCATGGCGGTGGTGGCGGTGGTGGTGCTGGTCAGGGCCGTGCGCATACCGCGACCCACTCCCGCACGCCGGGTGGGGCGGCCGCCGCCTCCGGCGGCCCGTCCACCACGAGTTCGTCGCCCACCCCGTCGTCGACTGCGCCGTCGACCACCACGTCGACCGTGTGTCCGAACCCCACAACCTCGTCAACCACAACCTCGTCGACCACCTCGACGCCCCCCACCTCGTCGGCCGCCGCCTCGTCCACCACGACGTCGACCACCTCGACGACCCCGTGCCCGGACACGGCCACGTCGTCCCCGGACACGTCCGTCACGACCGATCCCACGGTGGGACTCGCCAACACGCGACACGCCTCCTCCGGGGGATCGGGACCGGGCCCGGACCCGATGATCGTCGGTGGCCTGCTGATCGCCGCCCTGGCCATCGCCGGATACACCCGGTGGCGGAAGCGTCCCCGCACCCCATGAGGAGCCGGCCCGGATGAGCCGCCCGACCCTCGCCGGCCCCGGGCGACGGGGCCTCCATCCCGGTGCCTGGTGGCTGTGGGCGGCCTGCCTGGCCGGCGCCGCGTCACGGACCACGAACCCGATCCTGCTGCTCCTGCTGGGCGCCGTGGTCCTGTACGTCGCGGCGGCCCGCCGGACGGACGCCCCCTGGTCGCGGTCGATCGTGGTGTTCCTCCGGCTCGGACTCGTCGTCATCCTCATCCGGGTCGTCCTGGTGATCGTCTTCGGCAACCGGCTGCCCGGGCACGTCCTGTTCACGCTGCCGCACGTACCCCTGCCGTCGTGGGCGGCCGGCGTGAGCATCGGCGGCCCGGTGACCGCCGAGGCCGTCCTGGCGGCGGTGGTGCAGGGCCTCCGGCTGGCCGTGGTGCTCGTCTGCTTCGGCGCCGCCAACTCGCTGGCCAGCCCCTACCGCCTCCTGCGCTGCCTGCCGGCCGTGCTCTACGAGGCCGGCGTGGCCATCACCGTGGCGCTGTCCTTCGCCCCGGAGCTGGTGATGGCCATCACCGACGTCCGTGCCGCCCGTCGGCTGCGCGGCCGCCCCGTCCGTGGACTGGCCGGATTGCGCGGCACGGCGGTGCCGGTGCTCGAGCGCGCCCTCGACCGCTCGCTGCAGCTGGCGTCGTCGATGGACGCCCGCGGCTACGGCCGGCGGGTGGCCGTGGCCCGCGGGGTGCGCCGCACGGCGACCGGGGCGACCGCCGGTGGGCTGCTGCTGGTGGTCGCCGGTGTCTACGGCGTCCTGGTGGCGGGCTCGCTGCCCGGGGGCGGCATCCCGTTCGTGGCCGTCGGTGCCGTGCTGGTGGGGGCCGGACTGGCCACCGGGGGTCGCCGGACCAACCGGACGAGGTACCGACCGGACCCGTGGGGCCTGCCCGAATGGCTGGTGGCGGGCTCGGGGGTGGTGGCACTGACCTCGCTGGTGGTCTCCGGCGTCCTCGGCGTTCCCGGACTCGAGTACGTACTGTCGCCGCTGCGCCCGCCGACCCTGCCGGTGGCGGCCGCGGTCGGGATCCTCGTCGGACTGGTGCCGGCCTGGGCCGCGCCGGTGGAGCGCACGGCACCCGTGACCCGGGTCACCCCGAGGACCCGACCGACCGATGGGGCGGTTCCCGGAGCGCCCGCGCCGGTGGTGACCCCGACCGTCGTCCGCGGAAGGACCGTCGCATGATCCGGTTCGAGGACGTCACGTTCAGCTACGACGGTGCCGACCGTCCCACCCTCGACCACGTCGACCTGGTCGTGGGGGAGGGTGAGCTGTGCGTGGTGGTCGGACCCACCGGGTCGGGCAAGACCACCTTGCTGCGCGCCGTCAACGGACTGGTGCCCCACTTCACCGGCGGCCGACTCTCCGGCGAGGTGCTGGTCGACGGCCGGTCCACCCGGGAGTTCCCCCCGCGCGAGCTGGCCGACGTGGTCGGGATGGTCGGGCAGAACCCCGCGGCCAGCTTCGTGACCGACGTCGTCGAGGACGAGCTGGCCTACACGATGGAGAACCTGGGGCTCGACCCGGCCGTCATGCGGCGCCGGGTGGAGGACGCCCTCGACCTGCTCGGCCTGCACGACCTCCGCTACCGGCCGCTCGGCACGCTGTCCGGGGGACAGCAGCAGCGGGTGGCGATCGGAGCCGTGCTGACCGCGTCACCCCGGGTGCTGGTGCTCGACGAGCCGACATCGGCCCTCGACCCGGCCGCGGCGGAGGAGGTACTGGCGTCCCTGACCCGCCTCGTCCACGACCTCGGCCTCACCGTCCTGTTGGCCGAGCACCGGCTGGAGCGGGTGCTCCCGTTCGCCGACTCGGTGGTGCTCGTGCCGGGTGGGGGCGGTCGGCTCAACGTCGGACCGGCGGCCGAGGTCATGGTCGACGCACCCGTCGCCCCACCGCTGGTGGAGCTCGGTCGCCTCGCCGGCTGGGACCCGCTGCCCCTGTCGGTGCGGGACGCCCGGCGCCTGGTGTCGCCGCTGCGCGACCGCCTGGTCGGGGCCGTGCCGCCACGCACCGTCCCCGTGCCCGACGGCCCGGCGGTCGCCCGGCTCGACCGGGTGACCGTGCGCTTCGGCGACGTCACCGCCCTCGACGGCTGTGACCTCGAGTTCCGGGCGGGTGAGGTCGTCGCCGTCATGGGACGGAACGGCTCCGGCAAGTCCACGCTCCTCGGACAGCTGGCCGGTGTGCGCGGGCCCACGTCGGGACGGGTGCAGGTGGCCGGTCAGGATCCCACGGGACTCTCCCCGCGTGACCTCGTCGCCCGGGTCGGCCTCGTCCCCCAGGACGCCGGCCTGCTCCTCTACGGCGACTCGGTGGCGGCCGAGTGCCGGGGCGCCGACCACGACACGGGACTGGACGCCGGCACGACTGCGGCCGTGCTGGAGCGGATCCTGCCGGGCCTGCCGGCCGACCGGCACCCCCGTGACCTGTCCGAGGGCCAACGCCTGGCCCTCGCCCTGGCCGTGGTCCTCGCCCCGGCCCCGCCCCTCCTCCTGCTCGACGAGCCCACGCGCGGCCTGGACTACCCCGCCAAGGCCCGGCTGGTGACACTCCTGGGTGACCTGGCCGCCGCCGGGCACGCCGTGGTGATGGCCACCCATGACGTCGAGCTGGTGGCCCGGGTGGCGACACGCGGTGTCGTGCTGGCCGAGGGCGAGGTCGTGGCCGACGGGCCGGCCCGGGACGTGGTCTGTCAGTCGCCCGTCTTCGCCCCCCAGGTGGCCAAGGTGCTGGCGCCCGATCCGTGGCTGACGGTGGACGAGGTCCGGACGGCACTCGAGGTGGGGGCGGTCCGTGGTTGAGCGGGGGAGCAGCCGCGCGGTCGTCCGCCTCCGGTCGCGGTCCTCGGTGCTCCTCCTCGTCACGTCCATCGTGGGGCTCGTCGGGTTCTCGTGGCCGCTGTTCCTGCACGGCAGCTCGTCGGTCGCCCAGGCCCACTCGGCGGATGCCCCGTGGATCTTCATCGCCGTGCTGCCCCTGCTCCTCGCCGTCGTGCTCAGCGCCCTGGCCGAGGGCTCGCTCGACGCCAAGGCCATCGCCCTGCTCGGCATCCTGGCGGCGTGCGGTGCGGCGCTGCGGATCCCCAGTCCCGGTGTGGCCGGTTTCGAGCCCGTGTTCTTCCTCCTCATCCCCGCCGGTCGGGTCATGGGCCGCGGATTCGGGTTCGTACTGGGTGTCCTGACCCTGGCCGTCTCCGCGCTCATCACGGGTGGGATGGGGCCGTGGCTCCCCTTCCAGATGTTCGGGGCGGGCTGGCTCGGCTTCGGCGCCGGGTGCCTGCCGCCGACGAAGGGCCGGGCCGAGGTCTGGCTCCTGGCCGGCTACGCCGCCGTCGCCTGCCTGCTCTACGGCACGCTCCTGAATCTGTACTTCTGGCCGTTCGGAGCGGGGACGGACACCAGCTTCTCGTTCGTTCCCGGTGCAGGCATGCTGCACAACCTCCACAGCTTCGTGCTGTTCGACCTCACCACCTCGCTGGGCTTCGACATCCCCCGGGCGCTCACCAACGCCGCCCTCGTCCTCCTCCTCGGCAGGCCGGTGCTCGCCGCACTCCGCCGGGCCAGCCGCCGGGCGGCCTTCGACGCCCCGGTCGTCCTCGAGCCGGGCCGCACGCCGGCCGCGGACACGCCGGCCGCCTGACCGGTCCCGTCCGGACGGCACGTGACCTGCCCGGTCGGGACCCACCTGGGCCGGATGCCCTGTCCGGCCCTACACTCACAGTCCACGCCGGAGACATCCCGCCGGCCCGCGTACGTGGTGAACGAGGAGGCGACCGTGTCGGTCACACATGAGGAGGCCCTGGCCCAGGTGACCGGGCCCGGCCAGCTGTTCGAGGTGGTCCCGGTCACGGCCGGCGGACGCGACGTCCGGGTGTTCAAGAACGCCCCGACCAACCTGGGTCAGATGTTCGCCGGCGCCCGCGGCGACCAGTCCACCTTCATGGTCTACGAGGACGAGCGCTGGACGTTCGGCGAGACCATGCGAAACGTCGACGCACTGGCCCACACCCTCGTCAACCAGTACGGGATCACGCGGGGCGACCGGGTCGGGATCGCCATGCGGAACCTGCCCGAGTGGATCGTCTCGTTCGCCGCCATCCTGTCGGTGGGGGCGATCTCGGTCTCCCTCAACGCCTGGTGGACAGAGTCCGAGCTCGACTACGCCATCGAGGACTCGGGCCTGTCCCTGCTGATCGCCGATCCGGAGCGCATCGAGCGGGCCCATGCGCCGGCCCACTCCCGCGGGATCCCGATGATCATGGTGCGCGGCGACCAGCTCGAGCCCAATCCGACCGGTGTCTCCCGCTACGACGAGGTGGTGACCCTCGGCGATCCGATGCCGGAGGTCGAGGTCGACCCCGATGACGACGCCACGATCCTCTACACGTCGGGCACCACCGGGTTTCCGAAGGGCGCCGTCTCCACCCACCGCGCCGTGATCAACGGGCTGATGGGCTTCTGGTGCAACACCACCATCCAGACCGCCCGCAAGGGCGAGGACGCCCTGGGCACCGGAGGCGCCTACGCCCCGTGTTTCATCCTCATCGTCCCGCTCTTCCACGTGACGGGCTGCGTGCCCGTGATGCTCTCCTGCTTCGGCATGAAGTTCAAGCT
>PMFY01000120.1 GCA_003157945.1 Acidimicrobiaceae bacterium
ACGATGATCCCGGCGAACAGCACCGCCCGCCCGGAGGTGTTGACGGCGTTGACGATCGACGATTCGACGTCGTTGCCGGCCAGGAGCCCTTGTCGGTGCCGGGTCACGATGAAGAGCGCGTAGTCGACGCCGACGCCCAGCCCGATGAGCAGTACGAGCTCCGTCGAGAACACGGGCATCTTGAGCACGTGGCTGAGGAGCCCGATCACGCCGATGGCGGTGCCGAGCGACGCCATGGCCGACAGGATGGGCAGCAGCATAGCGAACACCGAGCCGAACACGAGCAGGAGGACGAGCGCGGCCAGCAGCACACCGAGACCGGTGCCGCCGAACGACTGGCGGTCGGCCTGTTCGGCGATCTGGCCGGACACGGCCACCTGGAGGTGCGGGCCCTGGGCGGACAGCGCGGCGTTGACGAAGTCCTTGGACTGGGTGACGTCGACGTTCTGGCCCTGGACGTCGAAGGTGACGTTGACGAAGGCCGTCGTCCCGTTGGCGCTGACCTGGTGGGGCCCGGGCAGCACCGTGACGGACTGACCCGGGGTGGCGCCCGGCAGCTCGCTCGGCGTCGTGGCGAAGGGCGACTGCAGGGTCGTCACGTGCGGGACGGCGGCGACCTTGGCGAGCATGGCGTCGACCGAGCTCTGGGCCTGGGCACCGGTGACCGGGGAGCCGTCGGTGGTGTGCAGCACGATGCGCTCCTGGTCACCGGCCTGCTTGGGGGCCGCGGCCTGGAGCAGCTGGAGTGCCTCGGTGGACTCGGTGTGGGGGAGCGAGAAGCTGTTCGAGTAGGCGGTGCCGACGGACTGGGACACGAGGGTCATGCCGACGAGGGCGATCAGCCAGATCACGACCACGACGATTCGGTGGCGGACGCACCACGTGGCGAGGGACTTCATGGTTGGGAGGCTCCTGTTCGATACGGGGGAAGGCGGTTGCCGCCGTCGGCCACGGGGGAACGTGGTGGGTCGCTGACCGGGGGAAGCCCCGACCCGTCCGACGGAAGACCCCTATTCTCTCCCATCCGGGGACCCACTCCGCGCACCGGTGCGGGAGCGGCCGTGAACCGGCCAAGATGGACCCATGGACGCCCCGCCCCGCCTGGTCCCACTCGTCGGGTCCTTCAACTTCCGGGACCTCGGCGGCTACCCGGGGCTCGACGGCCGGTTGACCCGGTGGGGGCGCCTGTTCCGCAGCGACGCGCTCCACGAGCTGACCGCCGCCGATGTGGCGAGACTGCGTGAACTCGGCCTGCGCACCGTGATCGACCTGCGCACCGAGCGCGAGCTGGCCCGGTCCGGCCGCGGCCCACTCGAGCCCGAGGACGTGGCCTTCCACCACCTGGCGGTGGTCAAGGAGGGCGTCCGGATCGACGGCACGACCGACGGTGCGGCCGACGGTGAGGCGGTGGCCGCCCCGGCACCGGCCGGCGACGACCTGGCCGAGCGGTACCTCTGGTACCTCGACGTGGGCGGCGATGCCATCGCCCGGGCGCTCACCCTCTTCGGCGCCGGCGAGCGCTATCCCCTGGTCTTCCACTGTGCCGCGGGCAAGGACCGCACCGGCGTCCTCGCCGCCCTCGTGCTCGAGCTGCTGGGGGTCGACCGGGATGCCATCGTCACCGACTACGTGATCACCGGCGAACGGATCCGGCTGATCCTCGAGCGCTGGCGCGCCGAGCCGGGCTTCGCCGAGCGGATGGCCGCGGTGCCCCCGTCGCGGTTCAGCGTGGAGGGGTCGACCATGGAGGGGTTCCTGGACGGACTCCGGGCCACCTATGGCGGCGCCCGGGCGTGGGCCCTCGGCGCGGGGGTGTCGGCCGCGGACCTGGACCGGATGGCCGACCTGTTGCTGGAGCCGTCCGTCTGAGGGTCCGCCCACCTGCGGTTCCCGATGCGTCCGCCGACGGGTCCGCCGGGGTGTCCACGGGTGGGCGAGGCGGCGGTCCCGGCGGTCAGGTGTGAGGTCCGGCGCCGGGCCGCCGGGGGATGTCCGTCCGGGGGTGACGGGTCCTAGACTGGGGCCATGACCGGGTCGATCCTCGAATCACTGGCGTTGGGCGTGGTGCTGTTGGCCGGCATGCTGATGCTCGCCGTGGCGACCGGCGTCTTCCTGCTCTGGCGGTACGGACGGCGCAAGCTGCGGGCGTTCCGTTCCCACGGTGCCGTGGTCGGCGCCGGCGCCCTGTGGGACATGGCCGCCTCCAACCGCTGGAACCGGTCGGGCGCCGAGGTAACGGCGACCGAGGTGCGCCAGTGGTCGTCGGCCCGCGTGGGCAAGGAGATGTGGCGGTCGGTCGACCGGGCCACCGCAGCGGTGCGGGCCGCCGACGACCTGGGCGGGCCGACCGCGGAGTTGCCGTCGCTGTGCCGTCGCCTGCAGGCCGCCGCCGTCGACATCGACAAGGTCCTGCGCGTCGACCCGGCCGCGCCGGTGCCCGACACCGTGGCCGATCAGGTGCTCGAGGTCGTCCGTGCCGCCGCCGACGTGCAGCAGGCCGCCGTCACCTCGGCCGGCGAGGCCAGCGCCCAGCGCCTGCGGGACCTGACCGATGACGCCGGCCACGAGCTCTCGCTCCTCGACGCCGGCCTCGCATCGATGCGGGCCTCCGGTCGCCCCGGCCTCAACCCGTAGGTCGCCGGGCGGCGGGCGGTGCCCCGGCCCACCCGCCGATCTCCGTCGCCGGGCGCCGTCGAAGTACGCTCCGAGCTGCCGGAACATAGGTGTGCCGCTCCGGTCCGTGGTTGACGAGCGACGGTGTCACGGCACCAGGAGGGAGTCCCGATGGAGGACTCGAACGGGTCGTCCCCGGCGGACGGCGACGGGTCCGAGCACGTCGACGTCCTGGTCGTCGGCGCCGGCATCTCCGGCATCGACGCCGCCCACCACCTGAGGACCCGACGGCCGGCCACCACGTTCGTCGTCCTGGACTCCCTCGAGAGCTTCGGCGGGACCTGGTTGACGCACCGCTACCCGGGCATCCGCTCCGACTCCGACCTCTACACCTTCGGCTACGGCTGGAAGCCCTGGGTCGGTCCCCCGATCGCCACCGGTGCCGAGATCCTCGACTACCTCGGCGAGGTCATCGACGACGAGGGGCTGGCCCCGTTCATCCGCTACCGCCACCGCATCGACTCGGCATCGTGGTCGAGCCGGGACAACCTCTGGACCGTCGCGGCGACCCGGACCGACACCGGCGCCCGGTGCACCTTCACCACGGGCTTCCTGTGGATGGGCCAGGGCTACTACCGCCATGCCCGGGGGCACACGCCGGACTGGCCCGGTTTCGAGCGGTTCGGGGGCCGGGTCGTCCACCCCCAGACGTGGCCCGACGACCTGGACCTGGAGGGGAAGGACGTGGTGGTGATCGGTTCCGGCGCCACCACGGCCACCCTCGTGCCGGCCATCGCCGACCGGTGCGGACACGTGACCGTCCTGCAGCGCTCACCGACCTACTTCTACGCCGGGCCCAACGCCAACGAGCTGGCCGACATGCTGCGCCAGCTCGACCTCCCGGACGAGTGGGTCCACGAGATCGTCCGCCGCAAACTCCTGTTCGACAGCCATGCACTCATCCAGCTGTCGCTCGACGAGCCGGAGCTGGTCCGGGACGAGTTGATCCGGATGGTGGCCGAGCTGCTGCCGGAGGGCTACGACGTGGCCACCCACTTCACGCCGCGCTACGACCCCTGGCGCCAGCGGGTGGCATTCGTCCCCGACGGCGACCTGTTCGCCGGGATCTCGGCGGGCCAGGCGACCATGGTGACCGACGTCATCGACCACTTCGTCGAGGACGGCATCGTGCTCGCCTCGGGCGACGTGCTGCACGCCGACGTGGTCATCACGGCCACGGGCTTCGACCTCTGCGTCCTCGGCGACATCGACGTGGCCATCGACGGCGAGCCCCTCGACCTGGCCGACACCGTCTCCTACCGGGGGATGCTCTTCACCGGTGTCCCCAACATGGCCTGGGTCTTCGGCTACTTCCGGGCCAGCTGGACGCTGCGGGCCGACCTCGTGTGCGACTTCGTCTGTCGACTGCTGGACCACATGGACGAGCTCGGTGCCCACCGGGTGACGCCCCAGCTCCGTCCGGAGGACCTCGGCCGCGAGCTCGGCCCCTGGATCGACCCGGACAACTTCAACCCCGGCTACCTCCGGCGCTCGATGCACCTGCTGCCGCGCCGCATCGCCACGCCGGAGTGGGAGCACAGCCAGGACTACTGGTCGGAGCGGGAGACGATTCCGGCCGCCGACCTCGACGACGGCTGCCTGCGCTTCGAGTGAGCGCCGGCGGGGCGACGGACCGGGCTACAGCTCGGCGGTCACGGCGTCGGCCAGGATGCCGAGCCCGTCGTCGAGGAGTTCCGGCGTGATGACCAGCGGCGGCAGGAGCCGGATGACGTTGCCGTAGCTGCCGCACGACAGGGTGACCACGCCTTCGCGGTGGCAGGCGGCGACGATGCGCTTGGCCGCGTCGGCGTCGGGCTCCCTGGTCCCGGGCCGCACCAGCTCCATGGCCTGCATGGCGCCCCGGCCGCGTACGTCGCCGATCCCGGGGTGCTCGGCCTGCAGGGCGCCGAAGCGCTCGGTGACCGCCGCGCCGATCGTCCGCGCCGCGCCGGCCAGGTCCAGGTCGACCATGGTCCGGATCGAGGCGAGGGCGGCGACGCACGACACCGGGTTGCCGCCGTAGGTGCCCCCGAGGCCCCCGACGTGGACGGCGTCCATGAGCTCGGCCCGGCCGGTCACGGCGGCGAGTGGCATGCCCCCGGCCATCGCCTTGGCCGTGGTGATCAGGTCGGGCACGACGGCCTCGTCGTCGCAGGCGAACCAGTCGCCGGTGCGGCAGAAGCCGGTCTGGATCTCATCGGCGATGAACAGCACGCCGTTGGCCCGGCACCACTCGGCGACGGCCGGGAGGAAGCCGGGGGCGGGGACGATGAAGCCACCCTCGCCCTGGATCGGCTCGATGAGCACGCACGCCGCGTTCTCCACCCCGACCTGACGCTCCATCTGCTCGATGGCCCGCGCCGCCGCCTCCGCGCCCGTCATCCCTTCGGGGTCGCGGTAGGGATAGGACATGGCCACCCGGTAGACCTCGGGTGCGAAGGGGCCGAAGCGGTCGCGGTACGGCATGTTCTTCGCCGTCAGCGCCATGGTCAGGT
>PMFY01000311.1 GCA_003157945.1 Acidimicrobiaceae bacterium
CACCACTGCATGATCGGTCGGCCGGTCGGGGCGACCACCGACGGCTGTGTCTACAGCCTCGTCGGTCGGGTCGACCTGGCGACGTGGCAGGACCTCGAACGGGGCGCCATCGACGGACGGGCCGCCTTCGCCGCCGCCCACGAGCNNCCTGCCCACCGCCGACCGGTAGGCGTCCCGGGCCCCCGCCGGATGCGTCGCCCGGGCACCGACGCCGAGGGCGTAGGGTGGTCGGAGGGACCGAACGGCGCCGCTCCGGCGTCGTGCAGATCCACCTGACCCGGCTGCCGGACCTGAGCGGTGCGGGTGGCCGATGGGAGAGCCATGGCTCCACAGGGCGAGACGCACACCGGTGGTCAACTCGACGAGGACCACGCCCCGGAGACGAACGGCCGCATGGCCATCTGTCGCCGTTGCGGATCCCGGACCGACGGCCCGGTCGGGGGCCATCATCTGCCGTCCGACGGTCAGATGGTCCGCATCCGCGAATGGCTGGCCGCCGAGGCGAGACGGGCCGGCATCCGGCGCTCGCTGGAAGCCCGCCGGGGGTGAGCGCGTAGTGGTCACCGAGCCGACGACGGGGGGCGTCCACCCCGNNCACCCCATCCTGAGCACGACTCGTGCCCACGGTGCGGCAGCGCGGAGATCGGCACCGCGTTCAGCCGCTCCGACACGTCCGGGCCGGCCGTGTGGGAGTGCCACTGCTCGGACTGCCGCTTCCGGTGGTCCGTCACCCCGTAGGCGTGTCCAGGGCCCACTGTCCGGGGTCGATGGGGACACCATGGGACCCACGATGACGTGGCGGGTGGTGCTGGTGACGATCGGGGTGATGCTGCTGTCCGCCGTCGACACCCTCGCCGCGACGCCGGTCGCCGGGGCCACGACTCGCGTCGCCGGACCGTCGGCCACCGCGCCGGCCACTCCCCTCTACGGCGTGACGATCGACCGCATCACGGGAATCGCCAAGGTCGTCGGCGCGGAGGAGTCCCTGCCGGAGCGTCCGACGACCCGGGTCTACTTCGATGCCACGGAGCCGGCGAGCTACTACACGGCGGCGGTGTCGCAGCTGCATGCGGTCAGTCAGGTCATGGGCGAGCTGCTCGACTCGGGCGATGCGTCGGGCATGACCACCGGTGCGTTCCAGGCGCGCGTGGAGGACTACCTCGGCACGCTCGGTCCGTCGGTCGACATCTGGGAGATCGGCAACGAGGTCAACGGCAACTGGACGGGGCCCTACGCCACCGGTGCCGCCCGGATCGACGAGGCCTACGACGACGTGGCCGCGGCGGGGGCCGGGTCGGCGCTGACCCTCTTCGCCAACGAGTACGGACCCGACAACTGTGGTGACGGGTCCGGCGAGCTGACCCCGGTGCAGTACTCCGAGCAGTACGTCCCCACGGCCGTGCGCGACGGACTCACCTACGTGTTCGAGAGCTACTACCCGACCGAGTGCGGCAACACCTATCCCACGGACGCCCAGGTGGCGACCGAGCTGCTGGCGTTGCACGCGTTGTACCCGAACGCCCGCCTCGGCTTCGGCGAAGTGGGGCTCCCCCGTCCGGTCACCCGCCGCACGCTCGCCACCGGGGAAGCGGTCATGGCCTGGGCCTACGGCCTCGATCCGGAGCTCCCGTACTACGTGGGCGGGTACTTCTGGTGGTATGCCGACCAGGATGCGTTCAAGGGGAAGGCGCGGCTCGCCGGAGCACTGCGCAACGCCTTCGCGGCCGAAGCGTCGGCACTCGGGTAGGCCCGACCCGCGCCGACCCGGGCGGCCGCCTCAGCCGAGTGCGGTGCCGAGTGCCTCGCACTCGCGGGCGGCGACCGATCGCAGCGTGGCCACGTCGGGACCCTTCGACAGCAGGGAGCGTGAGGCGCTGGGCAGCACCGTCCCGGGTGCACAGCCGGCGAACAGGGTGCGGACCGTCTCGGTGGTGCCCCCCTGGACCCCGAAGCCCGGGGCGAGGATGACCCCGCCGAGATCGGCCAGGTCGAAGGCCGAGGGCTCGAGCGTGGCCCCGATCACCACGCCGACCGTGCCCGGAACCGGGAGGCCCCCGGTGTTGAGGGCGGCCACCTCGCCCAGCAGCTCGTCCTCCACCGACGACCCCGACGCCGTGACGGCGGTCTGCAGGGACCGACCCTCGGGGTTCGAGCTCCGGGTCACGACGATGACCCCGCGCCCGCCGGAGGCGGCCAGGTCGAGGGCGGGCCGCAGGGCGCCGATGCCCATGTAGGGCATGGCCGTCACCGCATCGGCGACCAGGGGACTGGCCGGGTCGAGCCAGGCCGACGCGTAGGCGGCCATGGTCGACCCGATGTCGCCCCGCTTGGCGTCGGCGATGGTCACCAGCCCGGCATCGCGCGCGGCGGCCAGGACCTCCTCGAGGGCGGCCATGCCCCCGGACCCCAGCCGCTCGAAGAAGGCCACCTGGGGCTTGACCACCGGCACCACCCCGGCGAAGGCCTCGACGCAGGACAGACCGAACGACCGCAGGCCCTCGGGCGTGTCGGCCAGCCCCCAGGCGCCCAGCAGGTCGGCGCTCGGATCGATGCCCGCGCACATCGGCCCGGTGGCGGCCACCGCCGTCGCCACCTTCGTCGCGAACCCCTCGGTCATGTCGTCCTCCTCATCGTCCGTCCCCGGCCCACGCCCGGCGCACCGGCCGGCCCAGTGGTGGCCGCCCCGTCGCCCGGTCCGATCCGTCTCACGGTTGGGCAACCCCGCGCAACGAACGCACGGCGCGCACCCGGTGGGCCGCGCACCACTCCCCCACCTCGTCGAGCACCCGCCAGGGCGCCCGGGGATCGCGGAAGGTGGCGGTCCCCACCTGCACGGCGTCGGCGCCGGCCATCAGCAGCTCGACGGCGTCCCGACCGGACATCACCCCGCCCACGCCGATGATGGTGGCGTCGGGATGGGCGGCCCGGACGTCGTAGACGGCCCGCACGGCGATGGGGTGCAGCGAGGGACCCGACAGGCCCCCGCCGGCCGGACCCGACCCCAGCACCGGGGCGCGGGCCTCGAGGTCGATGACCATGGCCAGCGCGGTGTTGACGAGGGTGACCCCCTCGGCGCCCCCGGCCAGCGCGGCCCCGGCGATCTCGGCCAGGTCGGCGACCGTCGGGCTGAGCTTGGCCCAGCGGGGCACGTCGGGGCCGTTGGTGGCCACGGCGGCCAGCACCTCGGCCGTGGCGGTCGCCGAGTGGGCGAACATGTGCCGGCGGTCCTCGATGTTCGGACAGCTGACGTTGACCTCGATCGCCGTCAGACCCCCCACGTCGGCGAGCAGTGCCGCCGCCTCGGCGTAGTCGTCGACCCGCTGGCCCCAGATGCTCACGACGGGGCGCGCCCCGGCGGCGACCAGACGGGGCAGGTCGTCCCGCACCCACGCCTCGATCCCGGGCCCCTGGAGGCCGACGCTGTTGACCATCCCCGCACCGGCCTGGTGGACCCGGGGTGGCGGGTTGCCCGGCCACGGCCCCACCGACAGCGACTTGACCACCACGGCGCCCAAGGCGGCGAGCGGACCGTAGGCCTCGAGCTCGTCGGCGTGGCCGGCCGTGCCCGATGCGGTCATGACCGGGTTGGGCAGGGTGAGGGACCCGACCGGCACCGACAGGTCGACGTCGCCACGGGTGGCCGCCCGCCAGGCACGGGCCACCCGGCCACGCCGCCCGGTGGCCGTGGGCCCGCCGCTCACCGGGTCATCTCTGGTGGTACTCCTGCAGCGACCGGACCGACAGCGGGTGGGCCAGCCAGTCGGCGATGCCGGCGGCGGCGGCCTTGGCCGCGGCCACCGTGGTGAGGCACGGCACCAGATGCGCCGTGGACGTCGCCCGGATGTGGAGCCCGTCGGCCCGCGGGCCGCGGCCGCGCGGCGTGTTGACCACCAGTTGGACCTTGCCCCCGGCGATGAGTTCGACGGCGTCGACCTTGCCCGGATGGTCCTCCCCCACCTTGGCCACCACCGTGCCGACGTCGATGCCCTCCTCAGCCAGCATGGCCGCGGTGCCCGACGTCGCCGCCAGGTCGAAGCCGAGGTCGGCGAAGGCCCGGGCCGCCTCGAGTCCGGCGACCTTGTCCCGGTCGGCCAGCGAGAAGAAGACCGTGCCCGACGTCGGCAGCCGGTTGCCGGCGGCGATCTGGCTCTTGGCGAAGGCCAGGCCGAAGGTGGCGCCGATGCCCATGACCTCACCGGTCGAGCGCATCTCCGGGCCGAGGAGCGTGTCGACCCCCGGGAAGCGGTTGAAAGGGAGGACCGCCTCCTTCACCGAGACGTGGCCGCCGACCGGCTCGACCAGCAGGCCCTCGGCCCGCAGCTCGGCGAGGGTGGCGCCCACCATGACCCGGGCGGCCACCATGGCGACGGGCACGCCGGTGGCCTTGGCCACGAAGGGCACGGTCCGGCTGGCCCGCGGGTTGGCCTCCAGCACGTAGGCCCGGTCGTCCTTGACGGCGAACTGCACGTTGCACAGACCGCGCACCTGCAGGGCCTCGCAGATCACCCGGACATGCCGCTCGAGCTCGGCCACCACGCCGCCCGGCAGCGTCTGGGGCGGCAGGGCGCAGGCCGAGTCGCCCGAGTGGACCCCGGCCTCCTCCACGTGCTCCATCACCCCGCAGATGACCACCTCGCCGGTGGCGTCACGGATGGCGTCCACGTCCACCTCGACGGCGTCCTCCAGGAAGCGGTCGACCAGCACCGGGCGGTCGGCGGTGACCCCGCCCTCCCGGCCGAGCGAGCCGCCCACCCCGGACATGGCCTCGACGGCCGCGACCAGGCGCTCGTCGTCGTAGACGATCTCCATGGCCCGGCCACCGAGCACGTAGGACGGGCGGACCAGCACCGGGTAGCCGACGTGGCCGGCCACGGCCACCGCCTCGGCCGGCGTGGTGGCCGTGCCGCCGGGGGGCTGGGGGATGCCGAGCCGTCCGCACAGGTCGTTCCAGCGCTCGCGGTCCT
>PMFY01000439.1:0-2630 GCA_003157945.1 Acidimicrobiaceae bacterium
GGACGAGGGCGGGTGCCCCCGGTGTCAGCCGACGGCGGACAGCAGGGCCGACTGACGGTCGACGAGCTCGGGCAGGACCTCGGCCGGCAGGTCGTGGCCCATGCCGTCGACGACCCACAGCTCGGCCCCGGGCACGGCCTCGGCCGTGGCCACGCCGCCGGGCAGCGTCACCAGGGGGTCGGCCGCACCGTGGACGACGAGCGTCGGCACGGACACCGCGGCCAGGCCCGGTGCGCGGTCGGGCGAGGCGAGGATGGCGGCCAACTGGCGCATCGTGCCCTCGGGGTGGTTGCCCCGGTCGTAGTGGACCTCGGCCCGCGCCCGCGCCCCGGCCTCGTCGAACGGGAAGCCGGGGGAGGCGATGACCCGCGCCCCGGCGATGGACTGCTCGATGACGGCCTCACGGCCGACGGCGGGCTCCACCAGGAGCGCGCCCATGGCCTCGGGGGTGGGGGGTCCGGCGGTCGGGCTGGGTGTCGACATGATCGAGGTCAGGGTCCGGGTGCGCCCGGGATAGGCCACGGCGAACTGCTGGGCGATCATCCCGCCCATCGAGACCCCGAGGACGTGGGCCGAGTCGATCCCGAGGGCGTCGAGGAGGGCGGCCGCGTCGGCCGCCATGTCGGCGATCAGGTAGGGCACGGGGGTGGCCGGATCGAGGAGCAGCGCGCCGATGTCGGGGACGCCGGCGTCGTCGAACCAGGTGGACCCGCCCTGGTCCCGGTTGTCGAAGGTGATGACGTGGAAGCCGGCGGCCACCATGGCGTCGACGAACGCGGCCGGGAAGTCGGTCAGCTGCGCGCCGAGGCCGTGGACGGTGAGCAGCGGTGGCGCCGCCGGGTCGCCGTGCGTGGCGTAGGTGATGTCGATGCCGTTGGCGGGAGTGGTGGGCACGGGCTGCTCCTCTGGTCTCCGGGTGCTGTGGGCACGCTACTGCGACAATGGTCCCGATCGAGCGCCCGCCGACCGGCGCGGCCGACGAACCGGGGAGGACCATGACCACCGAGTCCAGCACGGCCACGGGTGACCGGACCGCTGACCACCGTGCCCGGGGTGTCGCCTTCGTGACCGGAGCGAGCCGGGGGATCGGCAAGGCGATCGCCGTCCACCTCGCGCGGGCCGGCTTCGACGTCGCCCTCGGGGCGCGCACCCTCCGCGACGGCGAGCCACGCGAGCACTCGTCGACGGTGGCGACCTCGGACACGTCGCCGCTACCGGGCTCGCTCGACTCGACGGCGTCGCTGGTGGTCGCCGAGGGACGACGGGCCCTGCCCGTCTATCTCGACCTGCTCGACCGGACGTCCCTCGGCACCGCGGCGGCCACGGTCCTCGAGCGGTGGGGGAGGGTGGACGTGCTCGTCAACAACGGCAGGTACGTGGGGCCCGGGCACATGGATCAACTCCTCGACACCCCGGTGGAGCTGCTCGACCGGCACCTGGAGGCCAATGTCATGGCCCCGGTGATCCTGACCCGCCTGGTGCTGCCCGGCATGGTCGAGCGCGGCAACGGCGTCGTGGTCAACCTGGCGTCGAGCTCGGGGACCATGGACCCGCCGGCGCCCGCCGGCGAAGGCGGCTGGGGCCTCGGCTACGGCATGTCGAAGGGGGCGCTCCACCGCATCGCCGGCATCCTGGCCGTCGAGCTCGGGTCCCGGGGCATCGTGGCCTTCAACCTCAGTCCCGGGTTCATCGCCACCGAGCGGATCGCGCAGGACATGGCCGGGTTCGGGTTCGACGCCTCGCGGGGTGCGCCCCCCGACGTCGTGGGGGCCGTGGCCGCGTGGCTCGTCACCAGCCCCGAGGCGCGGGAGCGCAACGGTGACTGGATCGAGGCCCAGGAGGTCTGCCGCGACCTCGGCCTGCTCCCCGGATGGCCACCGGAGCGCTCCGGTGCGACCGGTCGGTGACACCCGGCGTCCCCACTGACAGGATGGCAGCATGGCCTCCGAGTACCCGGTCCCGACCACCGACGAGATGGACGCGCTCTTCGACCGGCTGTCGAACTGGGGCCGGTGGGGTGACGACGACGAGCAGGGGACGCTCCACTTCCTGACCGACGAGCGCCGCGCCGCCGCCGCCCGGTCGGTGCGGACCGGCGAGTCGATCAGCCTGGCCCACGACCTCGCCACCGAGCCCCTGCCCGAGCACCCGCACCCGGTCCAGCACCACATGCTGGCCTCGGGGGACGCACGCGACTCGAACGGGATCGCCGGGTACGAGGCGGCGCGGGACCATCTGGCGCTCGACATACACGGCCTCTGGACCACCCACGTCGACGCCCTGTCCCACATGTTCGTGCGCGGCCGCATGTACGGCGGTCGACCCGCGTCCGAGGTGCGCAGCGACGGGGCGCAGTCGAACACGGTGCTGACCCTGGCCGACGGAGTGGTGGGGCGGGGCGTCCTGCTGGACGTCCCCCGGGCCCTCGGGTGCGACTTCCTCGGGGACGGCGAGGTGGTCACCGTGGCCGACCTCGAGCTGACGGAGCGGTCCCAGGGCGTCCGGGTGGGCTCCGGTGACGTCCTCGTGATCGCCTGGGGTCGCGAGGCCCGACGGCGCGCCACGCGGGGGTTCGACGGGTTCTCCGGACTGCACGCCGACTGCCTGCCGTGGCTGGCCGAGCGGGAGGT
>PMFY01000439.1:2663-6759 GCA_003157945.1 Acidimicrobiaceae bacterium
TGCCCGGTCAACCCGGTGGCGGTCCTGTGACCGTCGTGTCGCCGACCGGCGACCACGAGGAGCTGCGCTCGCTCCTGCAGCGCTACGCGCGGGCGGCCGACGACCGAGACGTCGACGCTCTGGCGGCGCTCTTCCACCCCTCGGCCGAGTTGACGGGCGCCCGGGGCACCCAGACGCTCGACGAGTGGTTGACCGGGATGCGGGGGCCGCGGGCCTTCCCGACGAGCATGCACTTCATCGCCGACCCGCTGATCCGCACCGGGCCCGGGCCCGACGAGGCGGTGGTGGACGCCTACGCCGTGGTCCACCAGCTGAGTGATCCGACGTCGGAGACCGCCGACCTCACCCTCGGGATCCGCTACCTCGACGACGTGGTCCGCCACGAGGGCCGGTGGGTCATCCTGCGCCGCACCGCCCACACGATCTGGATGCGCTGACGCGGCCGGGCGGCCCGGTCAGGACGACCGGCGGCGCAGCAGTCGCCCGGGGGTGGCGCCTGTGAGCTCGCCGCGTTCGATGGTGACCTCGCCGGCCACGACGGTGGCGAGGAAGCCGACCGACCGCTGCTCGAGACGTCGTCCGCCGGCCGGCAGGTCGTCCACCAGGGTGGGCACGGCGGGACCCACCGTGCCCGGGTCGAAGACGACGAGGTCGGCGTCCATGCCGGGACGCAGGAGGCCCTTGCCGTCGAGCCCCCAGGCCAGTGCGGGGGCCAGCGTCACCATGCGGACGGCCTCCTCGAGGGTGAACTCCCCGCGGTCCCGGACCCAGTGGCCGAGCAGGTGGGTGTGGATCGACGAGTCGGCGATCTGGCTGAGGTGGGCCCCGGAGTCGCTGAAGGTCATGACCGCCCGGGGGTGGCGCAGCGCACGCAGCAGGACGGCCTCGTCCTGGGGGTAGAGGGAGGGCTGGATGAACAGCTGCTCACCGCCCGAGGCGACGCACAGGTCGATCATGGCCTCGGCCGGGTGGACACCCCGCTCCCGGGCGACGTCGGCCACGGTGGGATTGGGGGGCAGCCCGTGGAGGTAGACGCGGATCCCCTCGAAGTCCGGCGGCCGGGCCTGGGCGCCCACCCCGGTGTAGGCCGCGTAGTCGGCCCGGACGGCGGCGTCCACGTACGGCCCGCGTCGCCCGGGGTCGGCGAGGACGGCCAACTGCTCGTCGACGGGCCGGGCCCGGAGGTCGGCCCAGGCCGGGAGCAGGTCGAAGGGGAGTCGGGTCCGGAGGGAGAGCAGCACCGAGATCCCGCGGCAGTGCGTCTGGGCGATCATCCGGGCACCCCGTGCCGCCGACTCGTCCAGGAAGTCGATGAGGTACCCCGCGCCCCGGGTGGCCACCAGGCCGAAGGTCATGGGCACACCGGTGGCGGCCGACAGCTCGGCCATGCGGTCGAGGGCCCGGCGGCGGACGTCGGGATCGGGTGCCGACATGCCGGCGTCGGCACCCTCGAAGATGCCGGTGCCGAGCTCGCCCATGACGCCGACCAGGGCGGCCACCTCGTCCCACGAGGCCATCCGGGAGGCCACCGGTCGGCCGTCGGAGGTCTCGTGGTGCTGGGTGCGGGACGTCGAGAAGCCGATCGCCCCGGCCCGGAGCGCGTCGGCCAGTTGCCCGGCCATCAGCGCCAGGTCGTCGGCGTCGGCCTCCGCCTCGAAGGCCCGCTCGCCCATGGCCCAGGTCCGCAGGGCCGAGTGGCCGATGTTGGCGGCGAAGTGGATCCCCTTGGCCAGGCGGTCGACGGCGTCGAGGTACTCGGGGAACGTCTCGAAGCTCCAGTCGATGCCGGCTGCCAGCGCGGCCGGGTCGATGTCCTCCGCCCGCTCGAGGTTGCGGACGACCAGGGCCCGCTCCGCCGAGCGCACCGGGGCCAGGGTGAAGCCGCAGTTCCCCATCACCGCGGAGGTCACGCCGTGCCAGCACGAGTTCGACCCCGTGGCGTCCCAGAAGACCTGGGCGTCCATGTGGGTGTGGCCGTCGACGAACCCGGGAGTGACGACGTGGCCGTCGGCGTCGAGTTCGCGCCGGCCCCGACCGACGATCCGCCCGACTTCGGCGATCCGGTCGCCGGTGACCCCCACGTCGGCCCGGTACGAGCCGAGGCCGGACCCGTCGACGACGGTGCCGTTGCGGATCACGAGGTCGTGGGCCATGACCACATCCTGGCCCAGTCGGGTCGGTCCCCGGGGACTTCGGCGGCGGCTGTGCCTAGATTGTCGCCATGGCGACCTCCGCGGAGATCCACCGCTCACTCGACCACCCCGTCATCGACAGCGACGGCCACATGGCGGAGCACCTGCCGACGCTCGCCCCCTACCTCGAACAAGTGGGGATCTCCCTGGAGGATCCGGCCCTGCGCCGCCTCGTCCCCCCGTACGGCGGCACGGACGTGCCCTGGCACGACCAGTCACCCGAGCAACGACGGGCGACCCGGACCCCGCGGGGGCCGTGGTGGAGCGCTCCGGCCCGGCAGACGATCGACCTGGCCACGGCGCTGTTGCCCGCACTCCTCTACGAGCGCCTCGACGAGATCGGGATCGACTTCGGCGTCGTCTACCCGAGCCTCGGACTCGTCTTCCTGCATGCGGCCGACGACGCCTTCCGGCGGGGTGCCTGTCGGGCGCTCAACCGGTGCAACGCCGAGACCTTCGCCCCGCTCGCCGACCGGCTGACCCCCGTCGCCGCCATCCCCATGCACACGCCCGAGGAGGCGGTGGCGGAGCTCGAGTACGCCGTCACCCACCTCGGGTTCAAGGCCGTCCTGTGTGCCGGCTACGTGCAGCGCCCGTTCGAGGCGCTGGCGGACAAGGACCCCGAGGTGGCGCGCTACGCGTTCTGGCTGGACCAGTTCGGCCTCGACTCGGCCCATGACTACGACCCGGTGTGGGCCACGGCCCGCGACCTCGGCGTGTCGATCGCCTTCCACTCGGGGTTCATCGGCATGACCCCGTACCGCTCGCCGACGAGCTACGTGGCCAACCACCTGTCGATGCTGGCCGAAGGCCAGCAGGCGCTGGCCAAGTCGCTCTTCCTGGGCGGGGTCACCCACCGGTTCCCGACCATGAACTTCGCCTTCCTGGAGGGCGGGGTGACCTGGGCGGCCGCCCTGTTCAGCGACATCGTCGGCCATTGGGATAAGCGCAACCTCGACGCCCTCCGGGCCCACCTCGACCCTGCGCTCGTCGACCGCGACCTCATCGTCGAGCTGCTCGGGAAGTACGCCCCGGACGCCCGGCGGCTGCCGTCGGCGGTCACCCGCCGGCCCGTCGAGCCCGAGGACCTGCTCGACGAGTGGGCGGCGTGCGGCATCGGGCGCCGCGAGGACATCCGGGCACGCTTCGCCGACCGCTTCTGGTTCGGGTGCGAGGCCGACGATCCGATGACCTCGCTGGCCTTCAACACCGCCGTCAACCCGTTCGGCGCCGAGCTCCAGGTCATGTTGGGCTCCGACATCTCCCACTGGGACCTGCCCGACGTGTCCGAGGTCCTGGAGGAGGCCCACGAGATGGTCGAGCACGGGTGGATCGACGCCGCCGCCTTCCGGGACTTCGTGTTCACCAATCCGGCCCGCTTCTACACGGGCACCAACCCCTCCTTCTTCGAGGGGACCGTCGTGGCGTCCGCCGCCGCCCGGCTGCTCGGAGGGGAGTGACGTGTACGACCTGATCATCCGGGGTGGCCGCGTGGTGGACGGGACCGGTGCCCCCGCCCGGACCGCCGACGTGGCCGTGGCCGACGGACGTATCGTGGCCGTCGGCGCCGTGGCCGAGCAGGCGGTCCGGACCATCGACGCCACCGGGATGGTGGTGTGCCCGGGGTTCGTCGACATCCACACCCACTACGACGCCCAGCTGCTGTGGGACCCGACCGCCAGCCCGTCGGTTCAGCACGGGGTCACCACGGTGATCGGAGGCAATTGCGGCTTCTCGATCGCCCCGCTGGGTCCGGGCGACGACGAGTACGTGCAGGCGATGATGGCCGTGGTGGAGGGGATGCCCCGCCAGGCGCTCGAGGGCGGGGGACCGTGGACGTGGCACAGCTTCGCCGAGTACCTCGAACGGGTGGACACCGGACTGGCCGTCAACGCCGGCTTCCT
>PMFY01000167.1 GCA_003157945.1 Acidimicrobiaceae bacterium
GCCGAGCGCGACGGCGACGAGTGGACCGTCAACGGCCAGAAGGTCTGGACCTCGCTCGGCCAGACCGCCGACTACGGGATGCTCATCGCCCGGACGTCGACCGAAGCCCCCAAGCACCAGGGGATCTCCTACTTCGCCATCGACATGCACCAGCCCGGTGTCGAGGTGCGCCCGCTACGCGAGATGACCGGGCACGCCATGTTCAACGAGACCTTCCTGACCGACGCGCGGGTGCCCGACGACCAACTGATCGGCGGGCTCAACCAGGGCTGGGCGGTGGCGAACACCACCCTCGGCCACGAGCGGGCCGGCCTGGGCACGGGTGGCGGCAGTCGGGGCACGATCGTGATGCCGGGCACCGTGGCCGGCAACCTGGACAGGCGGGTCGGGGACCTCGCGCCCACCGCCGGCGACCGGCCCGGTCTGCGCGCCGGGTCCGGCGTCCGACCCTCCCGGCGCGACGACCTGCTGACCGGACTGGCCCGGGGCAACGGCCGCGACACCGACCCGCTCATCCGCCAGGACCTCGTCCGGCTCTACACGCTGAACGAGCTGGGCCGGCTGAACGCCGAGCGCCTGAAGGCGACCCGGGCCGCCGGTGGCGACATCCCCGGCATGGCCAACATCGCCAAGCTGTCGATGAGCGCGGTCATGCGTCTCACCCGGGACCTCGGGCTGCGGATCGTCGGTGCCCAGGGCATGCTCCACGCCTACGACTCGGCCGACCAGGCCGCCCTCAACCGGGCGACGGGCAATCCGTTCCTGCCCGGCGTGACCGGCTCCGCGCTCTACGCCCAGGCGCCGTCCATCTACGGCGGCACCGACCAGATCCAACGCAACATCATCGGCGAGCGGGTGCTCGGGCTCCCGAAGGAGCCGGGGAACGACAAGGACGTCCCGTTCTCGCAGCTGCTGAAGAACGGCTGACGGGCACCCGCGGCGGTCAGCCCGCCGTCGGGGCCTCGGCGCCGAACCGCTCGGGGTCGGCCTCGAAACGCTCCCGGCAGCGGTCGCCGCAGAACCACACGGTCGTGCCGTGGCGCTCCATGCGGGCGGGCGCGTCCGAGGTGCGGACCTGCATGCCGCACACGGGGTCGATGGCATAACCGGCGCCGCCGCCGAAGCGCTCCCGGTGGCCGGCGAGCCACCACACCGCGGCGGCCACGACGATGAAGACCAGATTCAGGAACGTGGTGTAGTCCCAGGCGACGTGCGTCGGACGCATGCCGACGGCATGGTTGGCCGGCACGGCGCCGGCCAACCGGAAGATCCCCTCGGTCGCCAGGCCGGCCACCACCATGAGTACGTAGAAGAGCCCGACCATCCGCACGGTCAGGCGCCACCCGTAGAACTTCCGGTAGACGAGGATCAACGGCATGGCGATGAGGTCGGCGAAGATGAAGGCGATCACCCCGCCGAAGCTGATGCCGCCACCCCACAGCGCGGCGGCCAGCGGCACGTTGCCGATCGAACAGACCCAGCTGGCCACCGCGATCAGCGGGCCGACCATGGCGTTCTCGAGGGTCGTCCAGAAGCCGTGGCCCTGGAGGAACAGCGCGTTCCACAGGTGGTCGGGCACCAGGACGGCGAGGAGGCCCGCCACCGTGTACCCGATCACCAGCTCCTTGCGCAGCATCGTCGCGTCGGCCACGGCATAGCTCGAGGCGTCCGACCAGGCGGCCGGCGACCGCAGCTTGGTGCCCCACCGCTCGGCCTCGAGCTGCTCCTGGCGCTCCTCGGACACGCCGGCCGTGGCCCTGTGACCGTGTCCGCCCGGGGTGCCACCGCCGAGCCGGGCCCGCGCCGCGGCCAGCAGCCGGGGGGTGAAGACGACGCCACCGGTCAGGACCAGCAGCGCGATCATGATCGGTCCCCCGACGAACTCCGCCACGGCGAACTGCCAGCCCAGCAGGACCAGCATCACGATCCCGAGCTCGACCACCAGATTGGTCGAGGCGATCATGAACACCATGGCGCTGGTGAAGTCGGCCCCCTTGGCGAAGAGCGACTTGGCCATGGCCGAGGCGGCGTACGAGCACGAGGAGGAGACCATGCCGTACCCCGAGGCGCGGGCGACCGACGCCGGCCGGTGGTCACCGAGCTCGGCCCGCATCCGCTCCTTGGACACGAAGGCCTGGACCATTCCGGACAGGGTGAAGCCGAGGACGAGGGCCCACAGCGTCTCCCAGAACATGTAGAGGCCCTCCCGCAGGCCGCGGCCGACGTCCACCAGGAGGGTGGCCACGCCCAGGGTGGGACTCACGAACGGACGAGGCGGGCGATGGCGGCCGACGCCTCGGCCAGCTTGGCCTCCTTCTCCCCGCCCCCGGCCTCGACGGCGTCGGCCACGCAATGGGCGAGGTGGTCGTCGAGCAGGACGAGGGCGACCCCCTGGATGGCGCGCGTCACCGCCGCCACCTGGTCGAGGACGTCGATGCAGTACCGGTCGTCCTCGACCATCCCGGAGATCCCACGGACCTGTCCCTCGATGCGGCGGAGCCGCTTGAGCACGGCGTCCTTGTCGGCTGCATACCCCGGTGTGCGCACGGTCCTCCCTCGGCCTCGTCCTATACCCCCCCAGGGTACCAGGACAGGGTCACGGACCGGACGGTGGGGCGAGCGGCGGACGCCGTCGGTCCTCGTCGTCGAGCCGGGCGAGGAGGCGCGCGGGGGCGACGGTGCGGAACGCCTCTTCGCACAGCACCTCCACCGCGGCCCAGTCGACCCTGCCGTCGAGCCGCACCCCGAGCCAGCCCCGCCCACCGACGTACGGGGGGCGGAAGTAGCGGTCGGGGTCCGAGGCGATGAACCCCTCCTGGGCGCCGGGCGGCGCGGCGCACCACAGGTGCGGGAAGGCGTCGTCGTGGTGCCCGTCCGGCCACAGTGCCACGAACTGCTTGGTGGCGAAGAAGGCCGGCGCGCCGTGGCTCGGCCGCTCGGCGGCGCCGGGCAGCGACAGGCAGATGCGGCGGACCCGCTCCTCGATCGCCTCGACTGCGGTCATGTCGCGATGGTGGCACGCCCCCGTCGCCCGTGCCGGTGCCGGGACCACCGACGGGGGGACCGGCGTGGGCGGACGCCGGGGGTCCCTATCCTGGGGGGGTGCCCGGTGCCTACGACCAGAGCCAGGAGGATCTGGCCGCTCTCCTGGGCGATGCGCCGTCCTACCGGACCCGTCAGGTCTGGGACGGTCTCTACCGACGGGTCCTCCGACCGTCGGAGATGACCGACCTGCCGTTGACCCTGCGGACCGCACTCGACGCCGCGCTGCCACCCGCGCTCGAGCCCGTGGCCGAGCGGTCGTCGGATGCCGACCAGACGACCAAGTGGTCGTTCCGCCTCCACGACGGTGCGGTGATCGAGACGGTGCTGATGCACTACCCCGACCGGTCGACGGTGTGCATCTCGAGCCAGGCCGGCTGCGCCATGGCGTGCAGTTTCTGTGCCACCGGCCAGTCCGGGTTCCGGCGCCACCTCACCTCGGGTGAGATCCTCGAACAGGTCGCGGTGGCGTCGCGGGCGGCCCGGCCGCGCCGCCTGTCGAACATCGTGTTCATGGGGATGGGTGAGCCGCTCGCCAACTTCGACAACCTGTGGCGGGCCGTTGAGCGCATCCACGGCGACTTCGGGCTGGGGGCGCGCAGCATGACGGTGTCGACGGTCGGGATCATCCCCGGCATCCGGCGGCTGACCGCCGCGCCCCTGCCGGTCGGTCTCGCGGTGTCGCTGCACGCGGCCACCGAACAGCTGCGCAACGAGCTCGTGCCGATCAACAGGCGCTACCCGATACCGGCGCTGATGGAGGCGTGCGCCGACTACCGGGCCGAGACCGGCCGCCGCGTGTCGTTCGAGTGGGCGATGATCGACGGCGTCAACGACGACGACGCGCAGGCCGAACAGCTCGCCGGGCTCGCCACCCGTGTGCGGGCCCACGTCAATCTCATTCCGCTCAATCCGACACCCGGCTACCCGGTGCGCGGCACCCCACGGGCCCGCATCGACGCGTTCCGCTCGATCCTCGAACAGCGGGGTACGACCGTGACCATCCGCTCGACGCGTGGCTCCGACATCGACGCCGCCTGCGGTCAGCTCGCAGCCGTCGCCGACACTCCGGCGCCGGTGGCACTGCGCCGGCGGGGACCGGAGCGGGCCGACCCGGGTGCCGCTGCGTCACTGTGACTTCGAAGGCGGAACCGGCAGTTCTGTTCAGGTCGTACTGACTGTTCTGTGTTCTACTGGGTTGCCGTGGTCGATCCACCGAAATGCCCAGTAACCGTGCGGGTTCCGCACAGTTCCACGTGAAACAAGTCACACAACCGACGCGAGCTCGTCGACGGCAGGCGATCCGGACCACCGCGCTCGCCGGAGTCGCCCGGACCTCCGCGTCACCCGTCCGCCGGCCGTCCCGGGTGCACGACGCCAGGGGTCGGACCGGCCGGCTGACCACCGGCCATCATCGCAGTCCAGACCACTTACAGTCGGAATGACTTGTATGGGGTTCCGGGCCGGGATACCGTCACCGGGTGGCCAAGGACGGCAAGAAGTCGGTCCGTCGGGACGGGGACCGCCCGAAGGCCCGGAATCCGGGGAAGAAGCGCACCGACCTGGCGCGCGCGGCCGACGACGGGCCGGACGGACCCGGTGGCTACGTCGCCGGCGACCGACCGGCGGTCGCCCTCGTGGTCGACGTCACGTTGTTCGCGGTGGACCGGGGGGTGCTCGTCATCCTCCTGGTCGAGCGGCGGCGTGCACCCGACTCGGGGCGGTGGGCGGTGCCCGGCGCGGTGCTCGAGCCGGACGAGGAGCTGACGGCCGCCGCCGCCCGCGCCGTCGTCGCCCGGACGGGCGTCCTCGAACCCTTCGACAGGGTGGAGCAGCTGGCCGTCTTCGACGCCCCCGGTCGCGACCCGCGCACGCGCGTGGTGTCGAGCGCCGTCCTGGCCGTGGCCCCGGACGCCGCGCCTCCGGCCGGGGGCGCGCTGGCCAGTGGTCGCTGGTGGCCGGTCGCCACCATCGGGACCGACGCCGGGCCGACGATGGCCTTCGACCATCTCGACATCGTCACGACCGGGGTCGAACGCCTGCGGGCGCGCCTCGAGCACAGCGACCTGGCCACTGCGCTGGTGGACGAGCCGTTCACCATCGGCGACCTCCGACGCGTCTACGAGGCGGTATGGGACGTCGAACTCGAGCCCGCCAATTTCCGACGCAAGGTCCTCGCCACACCCGGATTGGTGGCGCAGACCGCGGGGACGCGGGTCGTCGGGACGGGACGGCCGGCCGACCTCTACGTGCGCGGGGCCGGGGCCGTCCTGCACCCACCGATGCCCCGCCCGGGCTGAGCGACGGGCGGCCGGCACGGCGCGTCGACCGAGCGGCCCCGTGCAACCGCGACGTCGCCGACCGGTCCTAGCGGTCGGGACGCGCGATGGGTCGGGCCGGGTTGCCGACGACGACCGCACCGGCCGGGACGTCGTGGGTGACCACCGCACCGGCGCCGACGACGGCGTCCTCCCCCACCGTCACCCCCGGCAGGACCACCGCGCCTCCGCCCAGCCACGCGTTGTCGCCGATGGTGATCGGCGCGGCCGACTCCCACTTGGCCCGACGCAGCTCGGCGTCGAGCGGATGGGAGGGCGTCAACAGCTGCACGTTCGGTCCGATCTGGACGTCGTCGCCGATGGTGACGACCGCCACGTCGAGTACGACGAGGCCGAAGTTCGCGAAGGTGCGGTCACCGATCCGGATGTTGGTCCCGTAGTCGCAGCGGAACGGCACCCGGACCTCGGTGTCGGACCCGAGGGATCCGAGCAGCTCGTCGAGGATGCGGTGCCGCATGGCGCGGTCGGAGGCCGGCGTGGCGTTGAACGCCTCGGTCAGTGCGACCGCCCGGAGGTGCAGCGCGGCGATCTCGGCGTCGACGACGTACAGGTCACCCGCGTCCATGCGCTGACGGGGGGTGCGTCCGTCGGGGTCGGGGTCGGGTCGGTCGTCGGGGTCGGGCACCGCACCAGTGTGGCCGACCCCGACGCCCGGAGCCGGGTCGTCGGCGACGCACCGGGAGTCGTCACGCACCGACGGCGCGGCCGACGGTCAGCCCCGGGGCGTGCCGGATCGCCAGCTGAGTGCGGCCACGAGGGAATCCTCGTCGAGCGGACGGGAGAAGTGGTACCCCTGGAGCAGATCGATGCCGTGGGCCGCCATCCGGGCGGCGACGGTGCCGTCCTCGACACCCTCCGCCACCACCACCAGGCCCAGTCGGTGGGCCAGGTCGCAGGTCGTGGCCACGATGGCGTCGTCGGCCGGCGAGTCCACCGACCGGCGGACGAAGCCCTGGTCGATCTTCAGCTCGTCGAGCGGCAACCCCGGCAGCGCGGCGAGTGAGGTGAACCCGGTGCCGAAGTCGTCCACCGAGATGCGGACGCCATGCGCACGGAGGGGGCCGAGGACCGCCAGCGCCTGGTCGGGATCGGTCACTGCGGACTCGGTCACCTCCACGGTGAGGCACGACGTCGCCAGCCCGCGGGTGCGCAGGGTCCCCAGGATCAGGGTGACCAGATCGGGGTCGGCGAGATCCTTGGCCGAGACGTTCACCGAGACCGGCAGGTCGATGCCCGCCGCCCGCCATCGCACCTGGGCGTCCAGCGCCTCACGGAGTACCCACGCCGTCACCTGGGGGATGAGTCCGCTGCGCTCGGCCAAGGGGATGAAGCGGTCCGGTGGCACACGCCCGTGGCCGCGCCGGTCCCATCGCAGGAGCGCCTCGACCGAGTTGGCCACGGCCGCGTCGGGGGCGAATTGCATCTGGTAGGCGAGGTGGAGCCCGCCGTCCCCGGTGGCCGGCCCGTCCCGGCCGTCCGGATCGAGCGCGCCCCGGAGGTCGGCGAGGAGCTCGAGATCGGCGACCGTGACGGCGTCGCTGTCGCCGCTCCACCGCATCCAGGGCACCCCGAGGGTCGTGGCGCGGCGGGCGGAACGCGCGGCATGACGGAACAGTTCGGGCAGTGAGCGCCCGTCCGACGGTGCATCCGCCAGGCCGACGTGGGCCTGCAGCAGCAGTTCGACGTCCCCCACGACATAGCGGCGTCGATCCACGGACGACCGGAGGCGTTCGGCGAGCGCGGTGTCCGACGCCGTCGTGCGGCGTCCACCCGGGTCGCCGGTCCCCCCGGGTACGACCACGACGATCTCGTCCCCCTCGACCCGACCGATCCGGGCACCGTCGGGCAGCACCCGGCCGAGGTCCTCCACCGCCCGGCGCAGCAGCTCGGCACCGGCCTTGTACCCGAGCGCCTCGCGACAGCCGCCGACACCCTCGAAGGCGACCACTGCCACCGCCGTCGCGCTGTCCGCCGAGGTGCCCAGCTGTTGGACGAGTCCGAGCGCATTGGGCAGGCCCGTCTCCGGGTCGACGAGGCCGCTCCGACGGGACGCGCGGGCCCCTAGGAGCACCGTGAACGGGGCCGTGCTCATGGCGGCCACGGCCAGCACGGCCATCAGGAAGCCGGCGGTCACGCCCTGACCGGCGGCGAACGCCGTCCACAGGGCGACGAAGGCGACCCCGAGCTGACAGAGCACGACGCGACGCCGGAAGAAGAGGCTGACGAAGACGGTGCTGGGCACGAGCAGGAAGCCGAGGATCACCGAGGTCTGGCCCGACCGGTCGACGACGATCAGGGTGGCCACCGCGCTGGTCCAGTAGACGCTGAGGAGCCGGCACGGATTCGGACGGATGCTCCGGACCGACAGGAGCACGAGCCAGAGGGCGAACGTGATGACGGCGATGCACGACGCCACCAGCGCACGCCCACCGGACGCCGATCCGAGGTGACCGACCACGGCGAAGCCGATGACCCCGGCGCCGAACAGGACCCGCAGCACGGCCAGTGGGCTCAGGAGCTCGAGGGGACCGCCGAGCGCCATCCACGAGCGGACGCCGGGGAACCATCCGGAGCGGACATCGGTGTCGAGGCTGCGCGCGCTCGTGGCGCCGGTGACCGACGGCTCCAGATCATCCCAGCCGCGCCAGGTCGGCGGCGCGTCGACACCCATGGCCATCCTCCGGCATCGGCAGGGTCGCCGTCGACCTGAAGGAGATGGACCGCCGGTGTGCGACACTGAGCGGCGACGACCCCGGTGCCATCGGGGGACCACCCGGGGGTCGGGTGACCGTCGATCGGGGGAGTCGGTGCCACAGCCCGAGGACGACTACGACGTTGCCGTGGTGGGTGCCGGCTACGGCGGGGCGCCCCTGGCCGCGCTCCTGGCCTCGGCGGGTCGGCGGGTGGCACTCGTCGAGAAGACCCCGCGGGCCGGGGGCAAGACCCAGACCCTCGACCGCCGCGGCTACCGCTACGAGATGTTCGGCGCGGTCGGGATCCCGGCGGTGGGGTCCCGGATCGACGAACTGGTCGACGTCCTCGGCATCCAGGACCGGGTGCGGATGCTGGTGCCGGAGGGTCCGGCCGCGGCCATCCGCTACCGCGCGCCCGACGGGGCGTGGCGGGCCCAGCACAGTGCACTGCGCCAGACCGGGGACCCCGAGGACCTGGCCACGCTCCAGCGCACCTTCGGGGCGAGTGACGCCGACATGGAGCGCCTGGGCAACTTCTACCTGTCCATCCTCTCGATGGGCGAGGACGAGGTCGCCGCGCTCGACGACGTCGGGATGCTGGCATTCCTCCGGCCGTTCGGTCTGCCGGACGGGCTCGAGAGCCAGATCCTGGCCACCATGAACATGCTCTTCGTGGTGGCCGTCGACCGGCTGGCCGCGTCGGAGGGCGTGCTGGTCCTCCGCCAGATCGTGACCGGGGGCGCCGGTCGGTTCCATGCCGGTGGCTACGGGCAGGTGGCCGAGGCCTGCGCGGAGGTGGTGGTGGCCCACGGCGGCACCTTCGTCCGCTCCGCCCGCGTGGAGGAGATCGTCGTCGAGGACGGTCGGGCCGTCGGCGTCCGGACCGAGGACCGGACCATCCGGGCCCGGGCCGTCGTGTCCAACGCCGGCATCCAGCCGACCGTCCTCAAGCTGGTCGGCGCCCGGCACTTCCCCGACGAGTACGTCACGTCGGTCGAGGGCCTGGAACCCAGCTGGAGCATCGCCGGAGTGCGCTACGTCCTCGACGACCGGGTGTTCGACGCCGCGCTCACCCCCGTGTTCTCCGACGGGAGCTGGCTCGACAGCGAGCGGTTCGCCGCCATGGAGGCCGGCGAGTGGCCGGACGTGCCGCTCATCGCCGTGGACGTCGCCAGCGAGTTCGATCCGGGACTGGTGGCCGAGCCGGGCCACCAGGTGGCCAACATCCAGGTGTTCGTCTCCCCCGACCCGGACTCCCCCATGGCCGACGAGGCCGTCCGCCGGGCGCGCCTGGTGGTCGCCGACCTCTGGCCCGGGCTCGAGCGCCACACGCTCTGGTCCGAGCCCTACGGTCCACGCCAGATCTCCCGCATGACCCGGGACGCCACCGTTCCGGGCAGCGGGGGCGAGGCCGTCGGCATCGCGCAGGTCGTCGGCCAGGTCGGGCGGTCCAAGCCCGACCCGAGGACGCCGCTGGACGGCCTGTTCCTCGTGGGCTGCGACGCGGGCGGGCGGGGCGCGGGGACCCACCAGGCCGTCGACTCGGCGTTCCATGTCGTCGACCTCGTCCAGGCCGAGCTGGGCTGAGGAGACGATGGCACCCGAGGAGGTCGCGCCCGACCCGGCCGTGGCGGACGACCCGGCCTTCGCCCTCCTCCTCCGCTCCCTCGGCGAGCCCGGTTCGGTCGACCTCGTACCCACACCGGCACTCCTCTGCGACGTCGACCTGCTCGTCGCCAACATCGCCGCCATGCAGCACACCGCCGACGGGTCCGGGATCCGCCTCCGACCCCACGCCAAGTCCCACAAGTCGGCGTGGGTGGCGGGCCTGCAGCTCGACCACGGCGCCGCCGGCATCTGCTGCGCCAAGCTGGCGGAGGCCGAGGTGCTCGTCGCCGCGCTCGACCGGGACAGACCTGTCTCCGTCCTGCTGACCTCGCCACCGGTGGGACCCGGTCCGATGGCGCGACTGTCCGCACTCGCCGGGCGGTGCGACCTCGCCGTGGCGGTCGACCACGTCGACGGCGTGGTCGAGCTGGCCGCGGCCACGACCGGCGGCGTGCCGGTCACGGTGCTGTGCGACGTCGACGTCGGGCTGGGGAGGACCGGGGTGACCGGCCCGGAGGCGGCCCTGGCCGTCGCCGCGGCGACGGAGTCGGCGCCGTTCCTGACGTTCGGCGGCGTCCAGGGCTACGCCGGGCACGCCCAGCACGTCTCCGGACGGGACGCCCGCCGTCGCGACGTCGTCGCCGCCACCGAGCGCCTGGCCGAGGTCGTCACCGCGCTCGAGGCCGCGGGTTACGGGGTCGGGTCCCGCACGGGCGGCGGCACCGGCACCGCGCTCCTCGACATCGAGGCCGGCCTGCTCGACGAGCTGCAGGCCGGGAGCTACGTCTTCATGGACCGCGAGTACGCCGACGCGCTCGGGTCCGATCCCGAGGCCTCCTTCGCCCAGTCCCTGACGCTCGTCACCACCGTCGTGTCGGCGAACCAGCACGGTTACGTGACCGTGGACGCCGGGCTCAAGGCGATGGCCACCGACGCCGGCCCGGCCGGCGTCCCCGGCCGCCCCGGCGCCTCCTTCGCGTTCTTCGGCGACGAGCAGGGGCTGGTCACCACCACGGCCGCGTTCCGGCCCGCCCGCGGCGACCGCCTGCGCCTGGTTCCACCCCACTGCGACCCGACGGTCGACCGGTACGACCGGCTGTGGCTGACCCGGGGTGACACCGTGGTCGGGGTGACCCCGGTCACCGCCCGGGGCCGTTCCTACTGACCGGCCGCTCCGGGGCGGCCCGAACGACCGGGTGGCACAATGGCCCCATGGTCGACCGTCAGGTGTTCCGACTCGCGGAGGTCCCGGTGCACCTCGGCCTGGGGGCGACGGTGGTGCCCCAGGAACCCTTCACCGGATCGCCCGACTGGTACGAGCGCTACGGCGCGCGCACCGCTCAGGACGGGGTCGACGGTCGCCTGGTCAGCCTCCACACCTTCGCCGAGCCGTGGACCACATGGGAGATGCACCCCTTCGGCCAGGAGCTCGTCGTCCGCACGGTGGGCGCGATCACGCTCCACCAGGAGGAGGACGGCGTGGTCCGCACCGTGCTGCTCGAGGAGGGCGACGCCACCGTCAACCCGCCCGGCGTGCGGCACACCGCCGACGTCGACGGGACCGCCACCGCACTCTTCGTGACCGCAGGGACCGGAACCGAGGTCCGCCCCCGTTGAGGGGTGGCGGGAGAGGCGACCGATGGAGCAGCGCTACGAGTTCTACATCCGGGCCACACCGGACCAGCTGTGGGCGGCCATCGTCGACCCCGCCGCCCGGGCCCGCTACCAGTTCGGCATCCGGCTGTCCTCCGACTGGACCCCCGGCGCGCCGATCGAGCTGCGGGCGCCCGACGGTTCGGCGGTGCTCGGCACCGGCCAGGTCGTGGAGTCCGACCCGCCCCACCGGCTCGTCCACACCATGATCGCCCTGTGGGACGACGACGTGGCCGCCGAGGGGTCGTCGAGGGTCACGTGGACGATCGAGCCGGTGGGTGACTCCTGCCGGCTGGACCTCGTGCACGACGAACTGCGGGAGGGGGCCAACGAGCAGCTGTACGGCGGGTGGCCGATGATCCTCAGCGGGCTCAAGACGTGGCTCGAGACCGGCACGACCCTCACCACCCCCGGCTCTCTCATGTACGGCTAGGACACCGGGCCGGCCCCGCGTGCCCCGGTCAGAGCTGCGTGGCGGACACCGGCGTGACGGTGGCCGACGTGTACGCCGAGGTGTTGGGGGACGAGCACACCGCCATGCCCGACGGGGCGGTCACCAGCGCGGACTGGGTCTGGCCCGGTGGGTAGATGCGGACCTGGGCCGCTGTCGCCTGGGAGCTGCAGGGCGGGATGCCGGGGTCGGTGACGGCCACCGAGCTGTAGGCGTTCCCACCGGCGGCCAGGGTGACCGTGGCCACCGTGCCGCCGGTCTGGCGTTGGGCCGGCGCACCGATCTGGGAACCGCCGGCGCTGAGGAACGAGACGCCCGGGTAGCCGTAGAGGGTGCACGACGACGAGCCGGTGTTGTGGAAGGTGATCGTGTAGTGGATGGCCCCTGCGGTCCCGTCGGGGTTGCCGAAGCTCACTCCGAGCGCCGAGGTGGCACACCCGGTGCCCGACGGCTTCGTCGTCGTGGACGTCGAGGCGGCCGTGGTGGAGGTCGTCGAGGAGGAGGGCTTCGACGTCGTCGTCGAGGTGGACGCCTTCGTGGTGGTCGTCGACGACGACGACGAGCTGCCGCAGGCCGCCAGTGCGAGCGCCGCGGCCACGAGGGCCGCTCCGGTCAGGGCGCTCCGGCCCGTCCGGTGGTGACGCCGCGCCCCCGGGTCCGATCCGGACTGTCGGTCGATGCCCATGCCACTGCTCCTTCGTCCGGTCGGCCGGGTGCGTGCACACGCTGCCCGGGCCGAGGCGATCTCCGGGTCGGCCACGCCGGTCCGACCCACCGGCGCCCGGGAGGACCCGTGCGCCACCCACGAGCGAACCACACCTCGGCGGGGATTGCAGTGACCCCGGCCGGCCCGGTCAGGTCGCGGCGGTGACCACCGGCGTTGCGTCCGGCGACGGGTCCGCCGGCGGCGGCCCGTCGGTGCAGGACGCCGCGTGTCCACCCGGCCCGCCCGGGGCCGGACCGTCGCCCACCTGCAGGCGGAGGACACTCGGATACCGGCCGGCGTCGAATCCGTCGACGAAACCCCGGACCGGCTTGGGCAGCTGCACGACCAGCCGGCCGCCCGACCGCCCGTCCGGATGGACCAGCGTGAGCAGCAGGGTGCACGGTCCCACGGACACCGACGTGATGCGGGGGTCGGCCCGCATGACGGCTGCGGCGTAGAGGGCGACCGCGCACGAGGAATTGCTCCTCGGCACCCCGTGGACGCCGGCGGCCTCGAGGGTGCCCGCCACCTCGTCCGGATCGCGCCCGAGCCCCTCGAGCAGGTCCCCCACCCGGCGCTTGATGTCCCGAAGTTCACCCATGGGCACCTCTCCCCCGGGTCGTGGGACCCGGCACGGCGGCACAGTCGCCGATAGGCAATCATACGTGCGTGCCGCAGGCGGCGGGTCGGCCGTGGGGCCGACGTGGGTGGACGAGGAGCCCGCCGCCCGGACGAGGCCCGGTGAGAACACCCATCGCCCGGACGAGGCCCGGGCGATGGGCGGCGAGCCCGTCGTGCCCGTCAGCTCATGGCGGCGATGGGGTGCTTGGGCGGGTACGGTCCGAACGACATGAGGTGACGGGCGATCCCGGTGGTGAAGCTGTCGATGTAGGCCAGCTTGCGGATCATGTAGCTGTGGCTCTCCTTGGGGTCGAGGTAGAGGTTGTAGAGGCGGCCGTGGGAGTACTTCTGCGTGACGCCGGTGAACCCCCCGAGGTTGAAGCAGTCCCGGT
>PMFY01000128.1 GCA_003157945.1 Acidimicrobiaceae bacterium
GCCGAGCCGTCGTGGTCGCTGATCTTGTAGCTGCAGAACTCTTTCGCCCAACGCGACGTCTGGTGACGGAACTCGGGTGAGTCGGTGACCATGGCGGTCAGGACGACGTCGGCCACGTCGTCGCCCGTCTGGACGGACTCGGGGTTGGCGAACTCGGCCATGACGTGCGTCAGGTAGGCCTGCATCGCCGGGGTGTAGTCCCCGCCTTCGGCGAACATCTTCTCGACATCGACCCCGACGTTGTTGACGAACTCGGTGGCCACCGGGCCGGGCTCGACGACCGCCACGTGGACCCCGACGCTGGCCGCCACCGGGGCCAGGCTCTCCATGAAGCCCTCCACGGCGAACTTCGCCGCGCAGTACGCCTCGTTGAAGGGCTGTCCGACCACGCCGCCGACGCTGGTCACGGTGATCACGCGGCCCCCCGAGGCGCGCAGGTGGGGCAGCGCCGCCTTCGTCGTCGCCACCACGCCGAAGAAGTTGACCTCCATGACGTCGCGCATCTCGCCCATCGACACCTGCTCGATGGTGCCCACGAAGCCGCGGCCGGCGTTGTTGACGAGGACGTCGAGGGTACCGTGGTCGGCCACCACCCCGTCGATGCAGGCGGCGACGGACGCTCCGTCGACGACGTCCAGTCGGCGGATGTCGAGGGTCACGCCCGCCGACTCGGCCGCGGCGCGCAGTGCGGTGTCCTTGCCGGTGTCGCGCAGGGTCGCCACCACGGTGAAGCCGTGCCTGGCGGCCGCGATGGCGGTCGACAGGCCGATGCCCGAGGACGTTCCGGTGACGAGGGCGACAGGAGACATGGTGAGGACCCTTTCGGTTGCGTCCCTCCAGCCTAGAGAAGCCCGCGCCGGCCGGTAGGGCCGAATTGCCGGTTGCGTGGGGGAGTCCCCGTGGGGCGGGAGGCCCTCATCCGCCGCGCAGGAGCTCCGTGGTCCGTGGGTCCGGCATCCCGTCGTAGAAGCGGCCCAGGACCCGGGTGAACCGCCCCTCGTCGGGTGCGGCCCGGGCGAAGAGGGTCATCGACGAGCGCAGCTTGCGGGCGTCCACCGGACCGAGCAGTGCCGCCGCGTCGTCGATCGGGCCCAGCAGGACGGTGTCGGTCACCCGTCGGAGGCGCTCCCCCAGCACGGGGTGGTCGAGGAAGGCGACGGCGTCACCGAGGGACGCCAGCGCGAAGTGGGCGGCCGTCGGGCTGGAGCCGAGGCCGTGCAGCTGGGGGAAGACGAACCACATCCAGTGGGTGCGCTTGGCGCCGGCCGACAGCTCGCGCAGGGCCCGGTCGAAGGTGCCGTCCCGGTCCTGGGCGTCGAGGAACCGACGGGCGTCGAACGGGTTCCCGGGCTCAGAGGGCGGCGGCACGGCGCTGCACGGGCGCCAGCCCGTCGAGCTGGGTCCGCACCGAGTCCTCGTCCAGGGGGATGAGCAGGGCGGCCACCGCGTCGGCGCCGGCCTCGGCGTACCGGGCGGCGACGTCGGCGTCGAGCGGCTGGAAGTAGGGGCACACGGTCACCGTGATGTCGGACCGGCTGCGGCCCTGGTCGGCCAGGAAGCCGTCGAGCGTGGCCAGCGGGCCGGCCAGGTCCTCGGGCGCCCGGTTGAAGGTGTGCCACCCGTCACCGGCCCGGGCCACGCGCCGGAGGGCGGCGTCGGACTCCCCTCCGATGTGGATCGGCACACGGTGCTGGACCGGCTTCGGGAACATCTGGCACGGGGTGAGCGAGTAGAACTCCCCCTCGTAGGAGGACGTCTCGTCGCTCCACAGGGTGGCGAGGACGTCGAGGTACTCGTCGGTCCGCCGACCCCGCTGCGGCCAGGGCACGTTGACCGCCCGGAACTCCTCCTCCAGCCAGCCCACGCCGATCCCGAGGTCGACGCGCCCGCCCGACAGCCAGTCCAGGGTGGCCACGTCCTTAGCCGTGTAGACCGGGTTCCGCTGGGGCAGCAGCACCATCGCGGTCCCCAGCCGGACGGTCGAGGTGTGCGCGGCCAGGAACGACAGGGTGGTGAGGGGCTCGAGCAGGCCCGAGCCCGGGGGCGCCGGGATCCTGCCGTCGTCGGCGTAGGGATAGGACGAGGCGTACTCCTCGAACAGCACCACGTGCTCACCGACCCAGAGGCAGGAGAAGCCCCGCTCCTCGGCCTCCCGGCCGATGAAGGCCAACAGCTCCGGCGTGGAGATCGGCGTGGCGGTGGGGACCCAGAGTTCGACGCGCATGGAACAGGTTCTACCCGATCGGGCCCCGGCCGTGGCGGGGGTGGCGGGGGACCGCGTCAGGCGGTGGCCGCGGGAGCCACCAGTGGCCAGGGCCGCTCGCGCTCGGCGCGCAGCGCCAGGTCGAGCAGGACCTGCTCCTCGTGGTGGCGCCCGATGATCTGCATGCCCACGGGCGCCCCGTCGATGGTGCCCACCGGGATCGACACGGCCGGCAGCCCGGACAGGTTGGCCGGGATGGTCAGGGCCCCGTTGTTGCCGAGCGCCCGGTCGAAGCCGTAGGTGGCGATGAGGTCGACGTCGCCGACCGTGGTGGGCAGCGGCCCGGCCGCACCGAACGCGATGTCCGGGTTGGTGGCCGCGAAGACGACATCGGCCTGATCGAACAGGTCGGCCACCTGCTCGTTGAGGGCCACCCGGAAGGCGTCGGCCTTGCCCGCCGAGTGCACGGTGTAGTGGTGGATGGCCAGGTTCATGCCGATCTGGATCTCCGGGGTGAGGTCGTCGTTGCAGTCCGGGTACCGGTCGCCGAGCTCCTCCACCAGGCCGACCAGGTTGGACAGGGCCCACTCGAGGCCGCCCTGCGGCAGCTGCACGACCACGTCCACCTGGCGGAGTCCGGCGTCCCGGATCAGGTCCTCGGCCGCCTCGACCACCAGGGCCGCCACGCGCGGCTCGACGACGGCCGACCCCAGGTCGACCGAGACGACGGCCCGCTTGCCGGCCAGGTCTATGCCGCCCAGTCCGGCCTCCCAGCCCGACACCGCGGGCAGGCTGAGGGTGTCCCGGGCGTCGAAGCCGTTGGTCACGTCGAACCACCGGGCCGTGTCGCGCACCGAGCGGGACAGGCAGCCCAGGGTGACGGTCAGCGGGGGCTGCAGGGTCTGCGGCCCCCGGGGGATCCGTCCGTAGGTGGCCTTCAGCCCGAACAGACCGGTGAACCCGGCCGGGATGCGGATCGATCCGCCACCGTCGCCGCCCGTGCCGATGGGCAGCAGTCCACCGGCGACCGCGGCGGCCGTCCCACCCGAGGAGCCGCCGGGGGTGCGCTCGGTGTCCCACGGGTTCCGGGTGACGCCGTGCAGCTTCGTCGACGTGCAGTTGACCCCGCCGAACTCGGATGCCGTCGTCTGCGCGGCCAGGACGGCACCGGACGCCCGGAGGCGGGCCACATGGGTCGAGTCGAAGGCCGACCGGCGTTCGGCGAATACCAACGACGCCTCACTGAACGGCCAGCCCTCGACGTGCTCGAGTTCCTTCACGCCCATCGGCACGCCGCCGAAGGGGAGCGACACGTCGGCGGCCGCGGCACCGGCCCGGGCCGCCTCGGCATCGACATGGCACACGGCATTGAGGTCGGAGGCCTCGATGGCGGCCAGCGAGCCCTCGAGAGCCTCCAGGGGGCTGAGGGTCTTCGCCCGGAAGGCGTCGACCAGCGAGCAGGCGTCCTGCAGCCACGGTTCCGTCATGCGACGAACCTACCCCTGGGGGCCGCCCGCGACGTGGTCACTCGGACTCAGCGCTCCGAGTCGAGGCCGGCCATCTGCGGGGCGCCGTAGCGGTCGCCGGCCACCGCGTCGGGCGGCACCGCCGCCTCGATGGCGGCCAGCTGTCCGGCGTCGAGTGACAGCGCCGCCGCCCGGAGCACACCGTCGAGCTGGGCCGGCGTGCGGGCCCCGATCACGGGCACGATGTCGTCGCCCCGGCTGGCGACCCAGGCGATGGCCACCTCGGCCACCGTCGCGTCGAGGTCGGCGGCCACGCGCCCGAGGGCGTCGACGAGGGCGAGGTTGGCGGCCACGTTCCCCGGGGCGAAGCGCGGGGCGTGGGCCCGGAAGTCACCCGGCGCCAGGGTACGGCCGGACGACCAGTGGCCCGACAGCAGGCCGCGCGACAGCGCGCCGTAGGCCGTGGTGGCGATGCCCAGCTCCCGGGTGGTCGGGAGGACCTTCGTCTCGAGGCTGCGGGACATGAGCGAGTACTCGAGCTGCACATCGGCCACGGGGTGGACGGCGTGCGCCCGTCGGACGGTGTCGGCCCCGACCTCGGACAGTCCGAGGTGGCGCACCCAGCCGGCCGCGATGCATTCGGCCACGGCCCCCACCGTCTCCTCGATGGGGACGTCCGGGTCGAGCCGCGCCGGTCGGTAGATGTCGACATGGTCGGTGCCGAGGCGCTGCAGGCTGTAGGCCAGGAAATTCTTGACCGCCGCCGGTCGGCCGTCGAATCCCAGGAACCCGCCGCCCGCATCGCGCAGGCCGCCGAACTTCACCGACAGGACCACCCGGTCGCGGTCCCGGCCGTGCAGGGCCTCGGCGATGAGCAGCTCGTTGTGGCCCATGCCGTAGAAGTCGCCGGTGTCGATCAGG
>PMFY01000062.1:0-2611 GCA_003157945.1 Acidimicrobiaceae bacterium
GCGTAGGTGATGTTGTTGGCGGACATCCCGAAGGCGTCGACCCGCAGTCTGGCCTGGCCGGCGAGGAGGGGAACCGGCGGATGGGCGACCGCCCGCACGTGGTGGAGGTCGGACCGGTCGACGTCGAGTTGCATGGCTGCTCGCTTCCCTCGGCCGGCCCGGCGGTCGGGGCGATCCTGTGACGCCGGGGCGCCGCCCGTGCGCCCGGGTCGGGGGCCGGTCGGCCAGGATAACAGTTGACAGTGATTATGACAAGTGTTTACATGGCCCGACGGCCCGGTCGTCGGGCCGCCGGAGGGAGCCACCGTGTCGGATGCGCCGCAGTCGGAAGTGACAGGTACGGACGGACGGGCGGACGACCGGGCCGATCTGCTGCTCGACTCGTTGCAGCGGCGGATGCACGCCCTGTTCTCGCTCTACTACGACGCCGTCGCCACCATGGACCTGGACCAGGTCAACCACTTCGAGCGGGAGGGCGTGCTCCCGATCGCCTTCAGCCTGTTCCACATCGTGAACATGATCGACGCCTCGTTCCTCCTCATGACGGGCACGCCACCGATCTGGGACGAGGAGTGGGTGGCCCGGGTGCACCCCGCCATCGCCGACCACGGTAAGCACCGCACGGTGGAGGAGATGGTCCACCAGCGCATCGGCGACTACGGGCAGTTCCAGTCCTACATGCGCCAGGTCTTCGACCGCGTGGAGGCCTGGCTGGCGGATCTCGACCCCGCCGAGCTCGACCGGCTGGTCATCCCCCGGCCCTTCCCCGAGCAGATCGCCAGCACCTACAGCGCACGGGTGGCGGGCCCCGAGGGGATCACCCTGCTCGACGCCACCGAGTGCTGGATCTATCAGCACGGACTCCGGCACATGGGGGAGATCGAGCTCGCCCGTGGCCTGGTGGGTCTCGGGGGAATGACGTCCTGAGCCGGGCACGGCGCCGGGCGGCCGGTGCTCCGTCGTCCGTCCTCGCCGTTCCCTCACCTCCGGCTCATCGATCCCTCACCGGTCGGCTGCCGCCTGCCAGGGGTCCGGTGGGTCGCTCGTCAGGGCGACGTCCGGCTGCGGTGTTCCGGGGGTAGGTTCCGGTAGGGGTCGATCACGGTGACCGGGTCAGTGGGGGACCGGGATGCGGGCCCGCGGGGACGGGGGCTACAGATCGGGCCCGCCGCACCCGATGGAATGGACAGGCATCGGGGACCGTCGTCGGCCCCGGAAGAGGAGCGATCGCATGGTGAACGCAAGGAACGTGGCCGCCAAGGTCATCGTCTCGCTGGTGGCCGTCGGCACCCTGGGGACCGCCGGGGTCGGCCTGTCGGGCGGAGCCGTGGCCGGTGCCGCCTCGCTGACGNNCCCCGTCCGCCGCCCCGTCGACCGCGTCGGTCAGCCACGTCCGTGAGGCACTCCGCCAGCGGGCGTGCCGACTCCACAAGCGGAACCTCGCCCTCTACGCCAAGGCGCAGTCGCGTCGCGCCGCCCGGATCGCCGAGCTGCGGGCGCGGGGTGCCAAGGAGCAGGCGGCCGGGCACACGAAGGCCGCGCAGTTCCGACAGGGCGCCGCCACCCGGGGCGCGTCGACGCTGTCCCGGGAGCAGGCGCACCTGGCGGCCCGGGCCGCCGCCGTCGCCCGGCGGAACGCCAAGCTCGGGATCACCTGCTGAGTCCCACCGGCTGACGCCACGACCGCCCGCCGACGCCGTGGTCGCGGGGCGGGACGTCCTCTAGGCGGCGGGGAGCCCGTCGACCATGCTGTGGGCCAGGCGCGTCAGCGCCGCGGCCAGCACCGGCGACGGCCCGGAATGGGCGGCGGTGGCCGCCTCCTCCGCGTAGGACCGGGCCACCAGCACCGACCGGGCGATGGCGCCCGAGCCCGCGACGATCGACCGTGCCTTCTCCTGTTCGGGAACGTCGAGCGGCTGTCCGAGCAGGTCGCGCAGCTCGGGCCCGTGGACCGGGTCGTCGAGGGTGAGGAGCACGGGCAGGGTGTAGATGCCCTCGGCCAGGTCCTGGCCGGCCGGCTTGCCCAGGTCGGCCTCGGTCCCGATCACGTCCAGGATGTCGTCCCGCACCTGGAAGATCATGCCGAAGCACCGTCCGAACTCGGTGAAGGCGTCGACCTCGGCCCGGTCGAGTCCACCGGTGAGGGCGCCGATGCGGCACGACGTGGCCATGAGCGACGCCGTCTTGCCCGAGATGGCCGACGAGTACTGGTCCCGGGTCCGGTCGACCCGGAAGGCGGCCTGCACCTCGGCGACCTGCCCCTGGCACAGCTCGCCGAGGGTGGCGGCCAGGAGGGCGGCGATCTCCACCCCGAGCCCGGCGGCGATCTCGGCCGACCGGGCCAGCAGGAAATCGCCGGCCACGATGGCCACGAGGTTGCCGAAGCGGGCGTTGACGCTCTCGACGTTGCGGCGCATCGTGGCCTCGTCCATCACGTCGTCGTGATAGAGCGAGGCGAGGTGGACCAGCTCCACGGCCACGGCGCCGAGGAGGTCCTCCCGGGTGGCCTCGTGCGTGCCGGAGGTGGCGGTGGCCAGGGCCAGCACCGGCCGGAGCCGCTTCCCGCCGGCCGCCAGGAGGTGGGTGGTCACCTCGTCGAGGAAGGCGTCGC
>PMFY01000062.1:2707-3253 GCA_003157945.1 Acidimicrobiaceae bacterium
GACCGCGGATGGAGGCGGTGGAGTGTTCGAACGATTCACAGACCGAGCTCGACGAGTCCTGGTGTTGGCACAGGAGGAGGCGCGGCTGCTCAACCACAGTTTCATCGGCACCGAGCACATCCTCCTGGGCCTGATCCACGAGGGCGAGGGGGTCGCGGCCAAGGCGCTGGAGTCCCTCGGGGTCTCACTGGAGGCCGTGCGCGAGAAGGTCGAGGAGACGATCGGCCTGGCCGGCACGGCCCCGACCGGGTCGCCGCCCTTCACCCCCCGGGCCAAGAAGGTGCTCGAGCTGTCGCTCCGTGAGGCCCTGCAACTCGGGCACAGCTACATCGGCACCGAGCACATGCTCCTGGGGCTCGTGCGCGAGGGCGAGGGTGTCGCCGCGCAGGTCCTGCAGAGCCTGGGCGCCGACCTCCCGCGGGTCCGCCAGCAGGTCATCCAGCTGCTCTCGGGCTACCAGGGCAAGGAGAACGTGGGCGCCGGCCAGCCCGGCGGCCAGCAGTCGGACGCACCGACCGGCTCCGCGGTGCTCGACCAGTTCGGCCG